>NZ_JASJWR010000014.1:0-99888 GCF_035019065.1 Actimicrobium sp. CCI2.3
CCACCGCCACCACCACCACCACCTGAACTGGCACCACTGGAGACGCTAGCAGCCAGCGTGGAATCGCCCGGCACCGCTGCGATCTGGAAGGTGCGGGTATCCGTGTAAAAAAACTGGATGTTGCCGTTTGCGTATTTCCATGACACGCCGAAACGGGCGGCAGCCGTATCAAGCAAACTTTTGAGGGTGCCACCGGAAAAATCGATACGTATCGATGCTTTCTCCGAGGCAGCCTGCATGCCAAGTTGTGGACCTTTGGTGTTTGTCGCAGCTTTTTCGGGCTGTCCTGCGTTGCTGGCATCGGAGGTTATTTTGGTCGGCACACCGGAACGCAGCGTAATCCTCTCGGCAAATTCCGCCAATGAATCGACCGATCGTTCGAAGGTGGTCGGTTGATTGAATATTGGCGGCAGTGGTATCTGGCTAGACCGCGCCAGGCCGCGGCCTATCCAGATGCCTGGATCATGCTGGACGGTCGGGAGCGCTTTGCTCTCCGTACCGTCAACCTTGCCAACGTCGCGTGTCAGCGCAGATGATCGCTTTTCGCTGGCGTCCACCCGATTAATAATGCCATTTTGCATGCTGCTACAGGCTGGCAGCAGCATCGTGCCCATCAAGGCGACAAGTGAGACACATTTCATTGTTGCACCCCTTTGGCCGTGATGCGCAACACCCGGTTGCCTTCAAAAAATATCGCGACAATCGGCGTTTCGCTCGATTGCATGCTGTTTGCCATCGCACTCACCGCGTCCTCGAAGGACCCGTTAATGCTGGCAGCCGCTTCAATCGAAATATCCTGTGGCAGTTCCCAAATGAGCTGCCAGCCTGCCGTCAAGGACCAACGGGCGAGCGCGTTTTGCAGCGTTTTGTCGGCCGGTGTCGTAGTCCATGTTGCCATTGGCGTGGCTGGGTCGAGGGTGTTGCTGGCAGGAGTCTGCACGGTGACGGTCTGCGCCATGCCGGGGCTGTCCGTCGCACCAGTGGCAGTTTCTAGTTTGTTGATACTGAGCAGGTTTCCTGTCACTTGCCAGGAAAAATGATGCTCTTTGGCTAAGGCGTCCAGTACTTGCTGCGGTGGCAGACTGACATTGCCGGTGACGAGGCCAGTGACGTCCGGAGCAATCTTGAATTTCAGGTGCTGCGCCTTGGCAAGATTTGCCAGCAGCTTTTGCAAGTCGCGATTCTTTGCCTGATACGTGAATGTCGGTTTGAACCACTGGATTTCCGTGTCTGCCCGTGCGCAGTCAACCATGAGAAAGCCACTGGCTGCGATCAGCATTGCAACGAACGCCTGTGTCGTACATAGCGATAACCTAAATTGCATGACAGTTTCCCGGTAAGGCGGCCTTGGCAGACTCCCGGTAGGGGCAGTTGCGTCGACCAGCGTGTTAGGAGAAGGATTGTTTTAGTGACCAAAGGTATCTAGAATTCAGTACTTTCAGTCTATTCGCGGTGATCGGAAAATACAACCTCCCTTAGATGCGCGTCGGAAATGTTCTTGCCTCTAGTGCCAAACGGAAACACCCGTTGAAAAATGCGATAAATCCCAATTTGACGCTGTCATTACTATTGGTAAGTGTCATCATGCGATCTTAAGTTTCATTTTTTTTATATTGACGTCCTGCCTCAGGAAAGAATCGCCCCATGCATCCCAGTGCTCACTCACCTTTCTTGATTTATCTGCTTCATCCCAATGCGCTACTGGCCAAAGACACGGCTGTGCAAATGGCGCAGATAGGCTATCCATTGACGGTATTTGCGACGCTGGCTGAGCTGGTGAGTGCAACCCATCGTCAGGTTCCGGCGGTGATAATGGTGGATTTGGGGAAGGTTTCGGCGAGCAAGCAATTGCAGCAAGAGCTGCTGCGATTACGTCAGGTTGCTGGTTTTGTCTTGATATTGCTGTCGTCGCGCGGCAATTTTGAAGCGCGACTCAATGCGGTCCAGGCGGGTGCCGATGCGTATTTCATCCGACCGATTGACTTGCTCATGGTGGGGAAGGAAATCGAAGCACTGACCCGGCGTCGCGAACAGTCGCTTTACCGGGTCATGCTGGTCAGCGAGGACGAACAGTATGCAGAGATGCTGCGGCGGGCCGGCATTGAGGTGGTCCGCACCCATAGACCGTCAGAGCTGTTCAACCTGAGTGGCACGTATCAACCAGAGCTGATTCTGGTCGCTGCAACACTCCAGGATTGCAATGGTATTGATCTGATCCGGCTGATTCGCCAGAACGCCTGTTTCCTGGATATTCCGGTCATCTGCATTGGTGACCAGTCCGACGAGACGCTGCACTTGCCAGCACTCATTGCTGGTGCTGATGATTTTCTGCCCGGTACGATTGACGCCACACATTTTGGTGTGACGGTGGCTGGTCGGGCAGAACGCTATCGTGCGTTACGCCGGTTGATCATGCACGATAGCCTGACCGGACTCTACAACCATGCAGCGATCAAGGAGTATCTGGCACGCGAGATGATGCACATCGAGCGACATGCTGTGCCGCTGTCGATGGCGATGATTGATCTGGATTTTTTCAAGAAAGTTAATGACACCTACGGCCACCCTGCCGGTGATCAGGTGATCAGGTCGCTTGCGCGTCTGCTACAACAGCGATTGCGGCGTGGCGATATCATCGGACGCTACGGCGGTGAGGAATTCGTGATTGTGATGCCGGCGACCACACTCGATGCGGCGATCGCCGTCGTCGCCGATATTTGTGCGGCATTCGCACAGGTGCGGCAAAGTGCCGACGGGGTCGAGTTCTATTCGACCCTGTCTGCCGGCGTGGCTGAGGCAAGTGGTCATGCCAGCGCGGCGTCGCTGTTGCGCAGTGCGGATGCCGCGCTCTATCAGGCCAAGCATGCCGGACGCAATTGCGTCATTGCGGCAAGCCCTCCTTGAGCAGGACTGTTACCCTGTTAGCATGAAGCGCTAGATTTACCTTTTATCACCGCTTGACCAGGAGTGAGTTTCCGCATGACCCAGCTATCCGTGAACATTAACAAGATCGCCCTGTTGCGCAATTCGCGTGGACGTAATTATCCCGATGTGTGCGGGTTTGCCGAGCGGTTTTTGCAACTTGGCGCCGATGGCATCACGCTGCATCCGCGACCCGATCAGCGCCATGCACGCTATACCGATGTGAGCGAATTGCAAGCGGTCACAGCGGCACACGGCAAGGAGCTCAATGTTGAGGGCTATCCCACGGCCGAGTTTCTTGAAGTCGTGCGGCGCACGCGTCCGGCGCAGTGCACGCTAGTGCCCGATAGTCCCGATCAGATTACGTCCGATCACGGCTGGGACCTGGTTCGTGATGCCGACTTTCTGCGGCCCGTCATCGCGGCGCTCAACGACGATGGGATTCGGGTGAGTCTGTTTGTCGATGTCAATAATCTGCATCTGCCGCTGGCACGCGAGCTGGGTGCCGATCGCGTAGAACTTTATACCGAGCCGTATGCCGAAACGTTCGGCACGCCACAATCAGCGCAGGTGCTGGAACAATTTCGGGTGGCCGCCGCCATCGCGATGCAAGCCGGTCTGGGTGTCAACGCCGGGCATGACCTGAACCTGGATAACCTGGCTGACTTTTTGACCATTCCCGCTATTCTTGAAGTCTCGATCGGACATGCGCTGATCGTCGAATGCCTGGAGCTGGGGTTGCCTGCCGTCCTGGCCCGCTATGTCGCACTGGTCCGCGCTCGCTGACTGCGTGACGTGTCTTTTCACTTCACTGCGCCGGCCGGATTGCGGCGAAGGAAATCCTGACGGGACAAGGTCGCTGACGATCTGGAGAGTGGCAGCGGATCGCCGATAGGCACCGTGACATACGGCGAAATACTGCCGGTGACAGAGTCTTCTCTGTCATTTTTATTTTCTATCGTTGGTAAATGATCAAACTCCATCGCGCTGTTCGGATCGGTGGCACTGCGGCGGCGGGTTTCGCTGCGTCGCCGTGGTATTGGCATGACGGTTTTTTTCGCATTGACCGTATAGGGTTTGTGCGTGCGCACGATGGGTTCCGGAGACTCGTCGCTCGCATAGAGGCGCATGAACCTCGCCTGATTGCTTTGTCCCAGCGAGCGCGCGACCAGAGGTGCCGATGCGGCCAGTCTCAACACAGGCATGCCTGTCTTGACTGTGTTGAGTGGCGTGGCGTGCTGGACTGGTGTTGCGAAGCGCTGGTCATTTTTTTCGTTTCTGATCGCCATTTGTTGAAGCAGGAAAAATTTCATTGGCGATCCATCGTTCATGCGCAGCCCCGGTTGGCGTGCTCCCGGTGCCGAGACCGGCGTGATCCGCGCCAGCGGATCGTTTCCGGAGGCTGACTGGGCAGCATCGATCAGCAGCCGGTTCGATAGCGGAACAGGAGAGGTCAGGACGGAGTGAATGGCAGAAATTCTCATGGCAGTGTTCAATAAATAAAAGGTCGACGTGCACGATGCAGGTCGGTGGGTCCGGTTCTGTGGTCCGCACCGCGGAGTCAGTTCCAAAAAATTTGGCTCAACAATAAAAAAACCCCGCATGGACATGTTGATGTCGATACGGGTTTATCCGGCGATCGTCGCCACCGGAGTAGCGATGGCTGGAAGAATTACTTGGCCATCTGATCGGCTGCTGGTTCGGCGACTTTTTTGGCGCGGGGCTTCTTGACGACAGGTGCGGCTTGCATGCCGATATTGCCGTCGCTTAGCTTGCCAGCCTTGTTGGCGGCTCTGGCTTCCGCTTTCACTTCCGCACGTGTTTTTCCGCCGGTAGAGTTGGCCGCTTTCGGTGGTACTGGTGCTGCCAGTGTGACGTTGCCGCCTTTCAGTTCGCCGGCCTGGGCGGCGGCCTTGGTGTCTGCTTTGACATCGGACCGTGCTTTTGTGCTGGCGACATCGGCGGCGGGATTGGTGACGCCGACATTGCCGCCTTTGTTCAACTCGCCCGCCTTGTTGGCGGCCCGGGTTTCGGCCTTGACTTCAGTCCGTGTCTTGGGACCATCGGCAGGTGCTGCAGTCTGGGCATAAGCTGAAAAGGTGATGCCTTGAATGAGAGCTAACGACAGAAGCGCTTTTTTCATTTTGATTCTCCGAGGGGTAACTTGCAAATTCATAAACAACAAAAATATGGTTCTCCATGTATCGGAGAGCCTGAAGCCTCGATAGCTATCAACTAGCTCAATACAAACGCATCATGCGTGGATTTGTTGACGGCGTGCGGGCTGATCCATGAAAGTGAGTTGAAATTCGCTACCGTATGTTCGATATCTAACATAGCGCTTTGTTGGCGCGATGGTCGATAGAGTTCGGCAGATTTCGGGAAAGTGCGGCGACAAGCTATAATCCGGCCCGAAGCAAGCCAGACAGTCGCTGGTCGTTGCCATGATTTCGATCATGGCAAAGGCGGGAGGAAGGTCCGGACTCCATAGAGCAGGGTGACGGTTAATGGCCGTCCGCCGTGAGGCGAGGAATAGGGCCACAGAGACGAGCGTATTTAGTTACGGTGAAACGCGGTAACCTCCACCCGGAGCAATTTCAAATAGGCACGCGTTGATGTGACTCGCGGAGCGTGCGGGTAGAAAGCTTGAGCCGTGGAGTAATTCACGGCCTAGAGGAATGGCTGTCATAACGAACGGGCTTGCCCGGGAGTCGTAACAGAATCCGGCCTATCGGCTTGCTTCACTTTTTTGCAAGAGAACGGTTTGCGAGATGCCTGCCGGTTCTCAGGGAATGTCCTTTTGTTGCCACATAATGGCTTTTGATACGGGTGATTTTCGGTTATGTACGCTGCCGCACAGAGGTGCAACGGTGCGTCACGTATCTTCGAGGAACTGTCTGACTCCTCAATTCCGGAAAGTATCAACAATGAACATCAACCTTGCCCTCGCCCCACTGGTCTCACTGATTGCCGGGATTCTGATCCTGATCATGCCAAGATTGCTGAACTATATCGTTGCCATCTATCTCATCCTGATAGGTTTGATAGGCCTGTTCGGGGCTGGGCGACTCACGATCTGAGTTGTCCAGAAAAACGCCACTTTTCAGTGGCTTTTTTTTGGCACACTCCCTTCGCAAATCCCTGGACGCCAGAGTAGTGACTGCGCCGTTTATCATCTTGCTGATGTCGCTCGTTCAGGCCTCGTTCTGCCCTGACCGTTGATTCCGAATCTTGTGAGGATTGCCACAGACCTGATGCTGCTGGCAAATCAATACTACGTCCCGTGGGTACCTGATGGCCTCTGCTTCATGCCCACACGACGTTTTCTTTCCTCAACATTCAAGGAGTAATCGACATGAAATCCATTCTGATCCCAACCTTGGTACTGGGTGCACTTGCCTCGGCAGCACAAGCCGCACCGGTGTCGCTGAACGATGCAAAACTCGACCGCGTGACCGCCGGCAGTATCGGCACTTTTGGAGCAACAACGTTTGCCGCCACCACGGTCAGAGCCACCACACTGGGCGCGACCACCTTGGGCGCTACCACGGTCAAAGCCACCACGCTAGGTGCAACAACCCTCGGTGCCACCACCTTGGGCGCTACCACGCTCGGTGCGACGACCTTCGGCGCGACCACGCTGCGCGCAACAACTCTTGGGGCAACAACGCTGGGTGCAACAACGCTGGGCGGGGTTGTCATTCGTAAGTAAGCAGGCAAGATCGCAACGGCTGCCGAGGTGACCGGCAGCCGTTGTCGTTTGAATTTCCTCCTGCACCGTCCGATTTCTCAGCACGTTCGTAACACGGCAGACGTGGCTGCGCGTGACCAGACAAGTACAATCATCGCCACGATCATTGCCAACCTGCGCGCGGGATGCGCGCAACTTAACCCGCAGCACGCATCGCGCCATGCCAACCCAGCACAAGCACATCCTGTTTGCCCTGACGATGGGGCTGTCCGGCCTGGTCTTCGGCATGCTGCCCGCCCTCCAGACGCTGGAACAGACTCACGCTCTGGCGTGGTTGTTCGACTGGCGCGGCGTTGTCCGCGCCCCGGCCGACGTGGTCATCGTGGCGATCGATGGCGACTCGGCGACCCGGCTGGGATTGCCGCCCAAACCAGCACAGTGGCCGCGTACCGTGCATGCGCAGTTGATCGCGCAACTGGCGCAGGCAGGCGCATCGACCATTATTTTTGACCTGTTGTTCGACCGCGCTGCCGCAATCCCGTCGCAGGACATCGCACTGGCTGCCGCACTGCGCGCGGCAGGCAATGTGCTACTGGTGGAGTCGTTGGTGCAGGAGCAGCTGGTTGTCGCCGGCACCGATGGCAGCGGCGTTGGCACCGTCAGGGTGGAACGGGCTATCGTCCCGATCGCGCTGCTGGCGCAAGCTGCGCTGGGCAGCGCAGCGTTACCGCTGCCGCGCGATGAACGGATCAATGCCGCATGGTTTTTCAAGGCGGATGACGGTGCCATGGCGACCTTGCCATCCTTGGCGTTGCAGGGGCATGCATTGGCAGGATATACCCGGCTCATGCAGCACTTGCGGCAGCGCGATCCGCTATTTGCGGCGACTCTGCCAGCCGACGCGACGGCGCTCCGGCGCAGCCGCAGTTTCAACCGCGTCGTGCGGCAATTGCGCCGCTATGTTTTCGCGCATCCTCATTTGGTCAACCAGTTGCAGCAGGACCTGGCGCACGACAGGTCAGTCGATGCCGGCACCGCCAGCACCGCCAGTACATTACGCGCGCTCCTTGCGCTGTACGCCGGACCGGATGCCGGATATCTCAATTTTTATGGCCCGGCTCGCACCATCACGACGATTGCATATGACCGTGTGTTGCAAGGGCTGCCGCCCGATGCCGTGCGTGGCAAGGCGGTCTTCATCGGCTATTCGGCTGCGACGGTGAACGATCAGGATCGACTTCGCGACGATTACCACACGGTGTTTTCTGGTGCCGACGGATTGCAGCTCAGTGGTGTGGAAATCGGTGCCACCGCGTTCGCCAATTTGCTCGATGGCAGCATGCTGCGTCCGCTGGATCCGGTGTGGCGGCTGGCTCTGCTGTGTGGCTGGGGTGGTGGGCTGGCGCTGGCGGCGCGACGCTGGCGTGTGTCGCACATCGCCGTGGCGTTCACGCTCGGTTGTGGCGCTTATCTGGTTGCTGCAGAATGGCTGTTCCTGCGTTGCCAGTTCTGGCTGCCCATCGTTACCCCGCTGCTGATACAGCTGCCGCTGGTCCTGCTGAGCGCCGCCGTGCTGCGCTATCTGGCGGCAAGTCGTCAGCGTGACCATATACAACACGCCTTCAGTCATTTCATTCCGCCGGCGATGGTCGAACAACTGGCTGGCGAGACGCACGCCATCGACGCTGCCAGCGCGTTATGTTCCGGCATCTGCCTGGCCACCGATGCTGCCAGCTACACCAGTCTGGCCGAGAGCATGGAGCCAGTCGCGCTGACGGCGTTGATGAACCGGTATTACGCCATCCTGTTTGCACCGGTCGCCGCCCATGGCGGCATCGTCTCCGACGTCAAGGGCGATGCCATGCTGGCAATCTGGACTGGCCACCATGCCGATCGACGCCTGCGCGCCCATGCCTGCAATGCGGCGCTGGAAATCCAGCACAACCTTGACAGCTTGCAGCAACCCGGTATGGCCAGTCGGGTGCTGCCAACCCGTATCGGACTCGATGTGGGGCCGCTGAGATTGGGTAACGTCGGTGCCGGCCAGCATTACGAATATCGCGCCGTCGGTGACACCGTCAACACCGCGTCGCGCATCGAGAACCTGAACCGGCAGTTGGGCACCTCGGTGCTGGCAGCCGCAGCGGTCATCGACGGTCTGGACGAGTTTGTGCTGCGCCCGCTTGGGGCTTTTTTGCTGCCAGGCAAATCACTCCCGGTCACCGTGGTCGAACTGCGCACCTGGCGTGACAGGCAAACGCGGCAGGATAGCTGGCTGTGCGACACGTTTGCTACTGCGCTTGATGCATTCCGTCAGCAGCGCTGGGAGGTCGCCCTGGCGACTTTTTCCAGCATTCTGGAACGCATGCCAACAGATGGCCCGTCGCGCTTTTATTTACACCAATGTGTGCGAAATATCACTGAAGCGCCCGCGCAGCCGTGGAATGCTGTGATGCGTATTGACGAGAAATAGCATTGCGCGCGCAGCAGCGTGGCAACCGCCCACGTTCAACCGTGAAAAATTTCCATGTGGCGATGATGAACAGAACACGACGTCATGACCTTGAACGCGAAACGCTGAAAGGGTACGCGTGACGGAACCCATAGCAACCCGACCGTTGCGCCTTGTGCGCCTCGGATTACTTGTTTGCGCCAACCTGCCGGATCGTACGCACCGTTGCGTGCGATGGATCATGCCGGCGCTCATCGTCTGGATTCTGTCCGGGCAAGTCGCGCGCGCCGCCGACCGGTGTGCGTCGCCCGTTGCCCGTCTGGTGTCATTGGAAGGGTCGGTCGAGTTGTGGCACCCGGAACCGCTCAGGTGGCAGACGGCCAGTAGCGGCATGGCGCTGTGTCCGCAGGATAGGGTTCGGGTGGGGCTCTCCAGCCGGGCAGCGTTGCTGCTGCCGAACGAAACGACGTTGCGTCTGAATCAGAACACCACCGTCACGATCAGTGCGCTCGATGACCGGCAACATCCGTTGATCGCACTGCTGCTCGGCGCGATTCACGTCATCACCCGAACCCCGCAACCTTTCAGCATTACGACCCCATTCGTCAATGCCAACATCGAGGGCACCGAGTTTGCCATCGGTGTCGATGCCACTGCCGCCACCGTGGCCGTCATCGAGGGCCAGGTCGCGCTCGACAATCCGTATGGGCGCATCGTGCTGGCCGACGGCGAAGCCGGCATCGCCGCAACGGGCCAGCGACCGGAAAAAACCGTCACGATCCGACCGGTTGATGCGGTGCAATGGGCGCTGTATTACCCGACAGTGCTGGCGCGCCGGACCGATTTGCAACACGTCGATGGCAGCCACCCGCCAGCCACCGACGGCGGCGGGCACGACAGCAACTGGCGGATAGAACATGCCAGTCAGTTACTCGCCGTTGGCCGCCACGAGGAGGCCGCACGCGAACTCGACCAGGTGCTCTCAGTCAATCCGTCAGACAGTCGCGCCAACGCCTTGAAAGCCCTCATCGCGCTAGTGCACAACGACACGCAGACGGCACTGGCATTGGCGCACCGGGCCACCGCCGGCGATGCCCCATCGGCCGCTGCGTGGCTGGCGCAGAGCTATGTCGAGCAGGCTCTGTTCCGGATCGACGACGCGCTCAGTAGCGCCCGCATTGCTACCCGCATTGCTACCCGCATTGCTTCGCGCATCGCCACCGAGGATGCGCTGGCCTGGGCCCGCGTAGCGGAACTGGAGATGGCGAATGGCAATCTGGACGCTGCGCAACAGGCAGCAAGCACGGCGGTGGCCCTCGATCCGCAACTCTCCAAAACCCAGACAGTATTGGGTTTCGCGCAGTTGACGCAGATGCGAACCGGACCGGCGCTGGTCGCTTTCGACCGTGCCATCGCACTCGATCAAGCCGATCCGCTGCCGCGACTGGGCCTGGGTCTGGCAAAAATCCGCAACGGCGAGCTTGGCCCCGGGCGCACCGATATCGCCATCGCCGCCAGCCTCGACCCGCTCGATGCACTGATTCGCAGCTATCTCGGCAAGGCTTACTTCGAGGAAAAGCGCGATGCGCTGGCGGCGACGCAACTGCAACTGGCAAAGACGCTGGACCCGAATGATCCGACCCCGTGGCTCTACGACGCCGTACGCAAACAAAGTGAAAACCGGCCGGTCGAAGCGCTCGCCGATCTCGAACAATCGATCGCCCTCAATCAACACCGCGCCGTGTATCGCTCGCAATTGCTGCTCGACTCGGACCGTGCCAGTCGTCTGTCCGGGATCGCCAGGATTTACGATGATCTGGCCTTCGAGCGTTTCGCCGTCAGCGAAGCGACCCAGTCGCTGGCTGCCGATGCGTCCAATTATTCCGGCCACCATTTTCTGGCGGACGCGTATTCGCGGCTGGAGCGGCATGAAATTGCCAGCGTCAGCGAGCGCT
This sequence comes from Actimicrobium sp. CCI2.3, assembly GCF_035019065.1. Classification (NCBI taxonomy): domain Bacteria; kingdom Pseudomonadati; phylum Pseudomonadota; class Betaproteobacteria; order Burkholderiales; family Oxalobacteraceae; genus Actimicrobium; species Actimicrobium sp. CCI2.3. The sequence goes on from NZ_JASJWR010000014.1 coordinate 11,021, forward strand.
TGCAGGCCCAGTTACTGCAACCGCTGAACATCAATCCGGTGCAACCCAAACTGGCGTTTTCAAACATCAACACACCGGGCCTGAACGGGCCGGTAGTGCCGGCCTTCAACGAATTCAATCCGCTCTTTGAACGTAACGCCACACAACTGGTGGCCTCGGCAGTGGCGGGCACACAAGCCACGGCAGCGGGCGAGACCGTGCTGTCCGGTGTGCAGGACCGGTTCTCGTGGAGTGTCGGCGGCTTTCATTTCGACACGCAAGGATTTCGCGTCAATAACGCGATTCGCCACACCATCGGCGACGCCTTTGTCCAGTTCGCGTTGTCACCGCGCCTGAACCTGCAAGCCGAATTGAGTCATCGGGCGACCGAGCACGGCGACATTTCGCTCGATCTGGTGCCGGGACGCTATTCCGCGCTCTACCGGCGTACGCTGGATCAGTCGAGCGAGCGCCTCGGTCTCCACTGGGCTGGTGCAAGCAATGCCGATACATTGGTCTCGCTCATCCATACCCGTGCCGACGAACGCCAGCGTTTCGATGCCGATGGCCTGACCAGCCTGAACTCCCGCGATCAGGGCACCCAGTTAGAAGTCCAGCAGCAGCTACGTTTTCCACGCCTCAATCTGGTGGCAGGTGCCGGCTCCTATCGTTTTGACGTGCACGAGACCCTGTTTGATACGCCGAACCAGTTCACGCGCAGCCGCTGGAACGTCTACGGGTATGGGCGCGTGCGCTTGTCCGGGGACGTGATCGCGACCGTTGGCGCAAGTCTCGACGACTATGCCGAAGCCGATTTCCGCCAGCAAAAATGGAATCCGAAACTCGGCCTGCAATGGCAAATCAGTCCACGGCTGCTGTTGCGTGCGGCCAGCTTCCAGACCGTCAAGCCCGCGCTGTACGTACAGCAAACCATCGAGCCGACCGAGGTCAGCGGCTTCAATCAATTTTTCGACGAGGGCAACGGCAGTCGGGCCCGGCGCGATGCGATGGCGCTGGAGATGAAAGCTACGCCGGAGGTCAATTTACAACTGGAAGCCTCACGCCGGCGACTGGCCTTGCCGGTGCTGGCGGATAACACGCTGACCGACACCGAGACACAACGCGAAAAAGCGCTGCGCCTGTCGCTTGGCTGGCAAATTACGCCGCGCTGGACCGTGGCTGGCGAAGCGTTGGCCGAACGCTTTGACCGGCAATCCGCGTTGCTGTTCGGTCCGAGCTTGATCCGGACCAATACCGCCACCGTTGGCGTGCGTTACTTTCAACCAAACGGCGTATTCGCCCGGATCAGCACGACTGCCGTGCGCCAGCGCGTTGACTCGATCAATGGCGAGCTTGTCGAGAGCAATACCGATTGCTTCGCGCTGCTCAATGCGGCGTTTGGCGTGCGCCTGCCGGCACGGATGGGCACGATCACACTGGAGGGAAGGAATCTGCTGGACCGGAAATTCCGTTATCAGGATGCGAATTTCCGCACTCCGGCGCAACAAAGCCCACCGTTCATTCCCGCCCGAAGCGTTGTCATTCAGCTCACCGCAGCCTTCTAAACACACACCGCCTCACGCATTTTCAACTACCGATGGAGTCCGTTCATGATTGCGACACGCACCCTGACTTTTTCTTCCTTGCGGCGCTGGATGCCAGCGGCACTTTGTCTTGCGCTGGCCAGCACGTTGGCCACGGCGCGAGATCTTCAAGCCCCGGTCGTCAAGCTGGAGCCTGAACCGCCGCAACAACCACAAACCTTCAGCAAAAAGTTGACCGACCGGCTAGGCGTCAAAAATGTCGCCTATCTGCTAGTGGTCGATGTCAACGGTAACGTCGTGCCGTTCGTGCCGGAAGAGCCCAATAGCAGCTTTCGCCTCATCGATCCGACGCAAGAAAAGCTGACCTTGGAGCTCTCTGACATTACGCCGTTGACGATCGTGGCCGGCAAGCGCAACCCGTATTGCGTGGTGTTTGTGGGCGGCAGCGCCCGCAAATTATGGATGGAATCCTGCCCCTGAGGGGCGACCACAGCAGGAGTTGTCATGCTGGCGAAAACGAAACGCTCCGGCCCGGCCAATTCGCTGTTGGCCGTGATTGCCGAATTTCGGGCCTTGCAAGCCGCCGATCTGGACGATATCGGACGCCGCTGCCAATGGCGCAATGCGGTTGCGGGCGAAGTGGTATTGCATTACCAGGATGACGGGGACAGCATTTTTTTCATTATCCAGGGCACGATCAGGCTGACTCACTATGCGAAATCCGGTCATGAAGTCATTCTGGGTGAGTTGAGCGCGGGCGACATGTTCGGAGAACTGGCGGCCATTGATGGCCAGCGCCGTTCTGCTACCGGCGTGGCAAGGACCGATACGTTGCTCGCGATCATGCCAGCGGCAGCATTTCTTGACCTGATCCAGACCAATCCCCAGATTGCCATGGCAACCCTGCGCCGGTTGAGCGGCCAGGTGCGCCGGCTCACCGAGCGGGTGTTTGATTTCAGCACGCTGGCGGTGCGCAACCGGATTCATGCCGCGTTGTTGCAGCTAGCCAAAGATCCAGTGGCCGGCACCAATCAGGCCATCATCACGCCGGCACCAACCCACATCGATCTGGCCAACATGATCAGCACGCACCGCGAAGCGGTCACGCGTGAATTGAATGAACTGGTGCGTGACAAGTTGATCCGTCGCGAAGAACACAGCATCGTCATCCTGGACATCGAGCGGTTGCGCCGGATGGTGCAGGCGGTACGCGGCTAGCGAGCGCATCGTACGCGCTGTCAACCGCTTGTGCGCATTGCGTGTGCTCTTTGCGTGGTTTTACTCACAGATTTCTGCGATCCGTTTGCCTATGCTTGTCCTGGCAATTGGCCGGCGAGCCCGCTGTGCAAGCCGTTGCCTCACGCGCCCAGCGGCCACTCTGGCCATCACTTTGACGCAGACCGATTCGATTTGAAAGGTGCCATCATGAACATGACTATGAACACGTCTCTTGCAGAACATCCCGTGCGGTCCAGCAATGCCGTGCCAGCCGCCGCGACCGACTTTGTCGCCTCCTTCCATGCGATGCCATTAATTGAACCCGGCCTCGATTGCGACGACGCCCAGGCCCAAGTCGAACTGGCGATGGCGTTGCAGCAGGCCGGCAACCTGTCCGGTGCCGTGACGGCCTATGCGCGTGCCATCGCGCTGCAGCCGGAATGGCCGCAAGCCTATGCGATGCTGGGCATTGCGCTGCAGTCGCTGGGGCAGGTCGACGATGCCATTGGTGCCTTCCGTCGGGCCGTTCAATTGGCTCCCGATGATGCGCAGACCTGGTCCAATCTGGGCGTACTGCTGCAGGAACGCGGCCGCTCCGGCGACGCCATCGACGCGCTGCAACATGCGCTGCGGCTCAAGCCGCGCTTTACCGAAGCCCATGCCAATCTGGGCGTAATCCTGCGTCTGCAAGGACGGCTCGACGAAGCGATCGAGGCGTTTCGGCACGCACTAGCCTTGCGGCCAAATTATGCCGAAGCGCATGCCAATCTCGGTGTCTGCTTCAATCAGCTTGGCCGCAGCGAGGATGCCGCCAATGCGTTGCGGGTTGCCACCATTCTCAAGCCGGACTATGCCGAGGCGCATGCCGATCTGGGCAGGGTGATGATGACACTGGGCCGTCCCGGCGACGCTGCTGCCGCGTGCCGCACCGCCATCAGTCTCGGGATGGAAACCAGCGACAACTATCTGAGCATGGGCGTGGCATTGCAGGATATCGGTCAGGCCGACGACGCCGTTGCGGCTTACCAGCGTGCCATCGACCTGTCGCCGGACTGCGCCGATGCGTGGTCCAATCTGGGTGTGGTGCTGCTTGAACAATCGCTGCACGACAAGGCGATCGCCGCATTCCGGCAGGCCGCAGCGTTGAACCCGTTGCATCCGCATGCGTTTGCCAATCTGAGCATTGCGCTGCACGAACGAGGCGATGACGAACAGGCAGCCCAGTACTTCGAGCAGGCGGTCAGGCTCAATCCTGACGATGCCGATGTGTACTCCAATTTCGCGATGGTACGGATTCATCAGCAGCGCTTCGACGAGGCGCTGGTGCTGCTGGGCAAGGCCGCCGACCTGAACCAGAATCACGGCCGTCAGCTCGGCGAACGCCTGGCCGTTCCTGCCTACCGGATCAAGCATGACCGGGAACAAATGGCCCTGCTGCGCGAGCGCGGGTTGCTGGTGCCGGAGTTCGCGGACTACGCCGATGCGCTCGATGCGCTGTGCGTGAGTCGATCATTGGCCGCAGACAGCACGACAAACTTGCTGATCGACGCTGAGACGCTAAGTCGTATTGCACCGTCTTACAATCGGCTGGTCCATCTGCCGGCACCTGTCGCGTTCAACGGACCGTGCCTCAATCCGCAACTCGACATTGTCCAGCTGGAACGCGCCTATCTGGAGTCCAGGCCAGAGGTGGTCTGGGTGGACGATTTCCTGTCGCAGTCCACGCTGGAGGCGATTCGCAATTTTTGCCATGAAGCGACGGTGTGGAAGAAGGAATACCCGAACGGTTATCTTGGCGCGACACTCAAGGATGGCTTTGCGTCGCCGCTCATTCTGCGCATTGCGGAGGAATTGCGGACCACGTTTCCTGCCATTTTTGGCAGGAATCTGCTGGAACAGGCGTGGGCTTTCAAGTACGACAGCACGATGAAGGGCATTAACGTGCACGCCGATTTCGCTGCCGTGAATGTCAACTTCTGGATTACCCGCGAAGCAGCCTGTCTGGACCCGGAGCGCGGTGGGCTGGTGATCTGGGATGTCGCAGCGCCACGCGACTGGAGCTTTCAAAAATATAACGGCGACGAAGCGCAGATCCGGCGCTTTCTCAGCGAGTCCGGTGCCAAATCGATCCGGGTGCCGTACCGCGAAAACCGCTGCGTGATTTTTAACTCGACGCTGTTTCATGAAACCGACCGCTTCGCTTTCAACGATGCCTACCAGGACAGGCGCATCAACGTCACGCTGCTGTATGGCAAAGGTTTGAAAATGCGATAAGCCGTATTGATGACAACCTTGATCCCTTCATCGCGACTGCTGGCCTGCACGCTGCTGTGCCTGCAGTCGGTCGCGACTGCCGCGCCGCGCGTCGTGACCTCGTTGCTGGAAATGCGCCAGCAGCATGTCATTGTCCAGAAATTCGATCTCAGCTGCGGCGCGGCGGCACTGGCTACGCTGCTGCGCTTTCAGCATGGCGAACCGGTCACCGAGCGTGACGTCGCGACTGGCCTGATGCGGCGCAGCGAATACATCGATGATCCCGATCTGATTCGGCGGCGCGAAGGGTTTTCGCTGCTGGACCTGAAGCGCTTTGTCCAGTCACGCGGTTATGACGGAGTGGGGTTGGGCAATCTTGATCTGGATGACTTGATGCAGTACGCGCCATTGATGGTGCCGGTGAACTTGCACGGCTACAACCATTTCGTGATTTTTCGCGGCAGCGTCAATCACCGTGCCGTGCTGGCTGATCCTGCCTGGGGCAATCGCAGTATGCCGCTCGATGACTTCCTGAAGGCCTGGATTGACTTCCCGCAATTAGGTCGGGTCGGCTTTCTGGTTCGACGCCACGATGGCCAAGCGGCGGCCAACAATCTGCTGGCCTTGCCGCCAGGGGTAATCCAATGAACCGCTCGCACTCTTGGGCCCTCGGGCTGTGTGTGCTGCTCGCGGGCAGCGCCGCTGCACATGCTGACGATCAGGCCGGACTACTGGAACAGCTGCGGCAACGCGACCAGCAGATTCAGATACTGCAGGAAAAAATCCGTCGCCTTGAACGTGATCAGCGTCCGCCGGCAGTGTCGCAGCAACCCGCTGCGGCCACGGCCACCAATGCCAGCAGCATGTTTGCGGTCGACGCGCTGTCGGCCGAGCGCGCACTGGAACGGACATTGACGCAATCAGGCGCCTTATTGCTACCTGTCGGTCAGGCCGAACTGCAGTTTGGCGCAAGTTATGCGTACAGCCAGCAGCAGGCCCCGACGCTGATCGCGCAGGACAACCGATTCGTAGCCGGCACCACGGCATTGCGCCGGCAGGATGTCGGTGCCACCGTCACGGCGCGTTTTGGCCTGCCTTCCGATGCACAACTCGACGTCACGTTGCCGTATCGCGTTATCCGGCAATCGCTGATCGAGCCAGTGGATGCCGGGAGCGACCGCGAGACCCGTCGCGCCAGCACTAGCGTCGGTGACCTGTCGCTCGGATTGGCAAAAACGCTGATGCGCGAACAGGGCTGGCGACCAGACCTGATCGGGCGCATCGGCTGGACGGCCGGAAACGGGAAAGAAACCAGCAACGACATTCACATCGGCGACGGTTTCAGAAAAATTCGCGGCGAACTGACCATGCTCAAGCGTCAGGACCCTATCGTATGGACTACCAATCTGGCCTACGAATCCACCTTCAAAAAAGGCGCATTCCAGCCCGGTGCGCAAGTTGGCCTGTCATTGGCCGCATTGCTGGCAGCCAGTCCGGAGTCGTCATTGAGCGTGGGCGTTGATCAGACCTTTTCGAGAGCAAGCCGGATCAATGGAGTCAGCGTGGCCGGCAGCGATCAGCGCGCCGCTGTACTCACGCTGGGTGCGAGCTCGCTGATCGGCAAGAACACGCTGCTGTCGGTGTCGGCCGGCATCGGGCTGACCCGCAACACGCCCGATTACGTCATCAATGTGGCCCTGCCGATCCGCTTCGATCTGTTCAATTAGGTCGACTGGACCGCCCGCGCAGGCACGACAAAAAAGGGGCGGCTCGTTTGAGCCGCCCCTCCTCGGTTGATTCGCGTTGTCGCGATGTCAATTAGCTACCGGTATCGCCGATATTGGTCGAACGATGGTTGCGCACGGATTCGGTCGCTTCCTTGCGTACGGCAAGGCGGGTGCGTGTAGTGGTGGTCGCTGGTTGCTCGAAGGCACCAATGTCACCGTGGGCGTAAGCGATCTGATCACGGTCGCGCAGTACTTCGGCCCGGACGTCGGCGCGGGTTTTGGTCGACTGGAAGTTATCCATTTCCGGGAAAGGCATCAGGTCGGCGGCGAAGACGGAGCCTGCGGCGGCGAACATGGCAACTGCGGCGATTAATTTTTTGGCATTCATGGTGTTTCTCCAGAGAAGTTAATTGTTGTTAAGGTGATGAGTAATGACTTGGCACCTCCGGATCGTCTTCCGATTCGGCGTCTGCGCCTCGGTGAGTTGCATCCGGTAGTGCCTTGCTCTCATCGATGAACAAAGTTTATACGTTGCTGTATCCGCAAAAAAGACGATTAAACGCAACGTACTGTTGCTGATAACGGAATGGTGCGCGTTCTCGTTCTCGCTCTCGCTCTCGCTCTCGCTCTCGCTCTCGCTCTCGCTCTCGCTCTCGCTCTCGCTCTCGCTTCACCCGTATTCGCCAGGCGCTCCGTGCGTTTGTTCGGTTGAACAGCAAACCTTTCTTCGATCCATCAAGTTCTCCAAAGACGCCATTGCTACTTTGATCTCGGTGTCTCGTCCCTGTCGTCTTTTGAATTATCTTTTGTAACCTTTATTGTCGAACTTTATGTCAGTCAGCTCAGGCGCTACTTTCAATGTCACTCATAAGTCCTTCATTTTGAACGTTTAACTATTTGAGTGTTGCATCAGAAAAACTCGCTAAGTCGTTGACTTCATTGGAAAAATCACTATTTTCTTCATTCATAATTACTTGACCGAAAATTCAGCATCCTCTAAAGTGGATATCAGTGTGAAAAAGTGCAGTTTTGTGGGATGAAAGCAAGACTCTTTCATTTTCTTTTTTGCAATAAATGTCACTGAAATCACAATTCAAGGGGAATGCAGGGTGTTTCAAGGGGCTTCAGCACTAAATCTCGATGCGAAAGGACGGATGTCAATTCCTGCCAGGCATCGTGACGCGCTGGCATTGCAGTGTGAGGGAAGCATCACGCTGACAAAGCATCCCCATGGCTGCCTGTTGTTCTTTCCTCGCCCGGTGTGGGAGACGCACCGTGAGCAGATTGCGGCCTGGCCGATGTCGGCGCGTTCCTGGCAGCGTATTTTTCTGGGCAATGCGTCCGATGTCGAGATGGATTCCACCGGTCGCATCCTGATCGCGCCTGAGTTACGCGCTGCCGCAGGTTTGTCGCGCGACGTCATGCTGCTCGGGATGGGAAGCCATTTCGAGATTTGGGATGCCGCCAAGCTGGCCGAGAGCGAAGCCGCGGCAATTGCCACCGGCATGCCCGATGTATTAAGCAATTTTTCTTTTTGAGCCCCGTGAATACTTTATCCGTGGCCCCCGAGTTCCTGCATCGTACCGTCCTGCTGGAAGAAGCTGTTGATGCACTTGCACTGCAAGGTGCGCGCAGCGATGGCATTTACCTTGACGGGACGTTTGGCCGTGGCGGCCACAGCCGCCGCATTTTGTCTGCTCTGGGTGAGGGCGGTCGTCTGGTCGCCTTTGACAAGGACCCGCAGGCAATTCTGTCTGCCAGCGAGATCACCGATTCCCGCTTTGACATCGTGCATGACAGCTTCGCCACGCTGGACGCGGCCCTGTCGGCCCGTGGCATCGGGCAAGTCGATGGCGTGCTGCTGGACCTTGGTATTTCGTCACCGCAAGTCGATGATGCGGCGCGTGGCTTCAGCTTTCGTGCCGACGGCCCGCTCGACATGCGCATGGACACCACCCGAGGCTTGTCTGCTGCCGAATGGCTTGCCACTGAAACCGAACAAAACATTGAGAAAGTGATTCGTAATTATGGGGAAGAACGGTTTGCTTTTCAGATTGCAAAGGCGATTGCTGCTAGCCGGGCAATCGAGCCAATTTCAAGCACACGACAGCTTGCCCAGATCGTGGCACGCACCGTTAAAACCCGTGAAAAAGGCAAGGACCCGGCTACTCGGACCTTTCAGGCTATCCGGATTTACATCAATCAGGAACTTGAAGAACTCGAAATAGGCTTGCAGCAAGCCTATGCGCGACTCGCTCCGCACGGCCGTCTGGTCGTGATCAGTTTCCATTCGCTGGAAGACCGCATCGTCAAGCGCTTCATGGCATCGAAGGCGCATGTCGAGCAGCCCGACCGACGTTTGCCAATCCGGGCAGTCGACTTGCCGCAGCCAGAAATGATCCTGATTTCAAAAGAGAAGCCCTCGGCCGACGAGGTTGCCGGTAATCCGCGTTCGCGCTCGGCAGTCATGCGCGTCGCGCAACGCTTGCCGGCAGGGGGAGCGCAATGACCGGACGCCTCAATCTGATACTGACAATCTTGCTGGTGCTGTGCGCGCTGTTGCTGGTGAATGCGCAATACCAGGCGCGGCGTCTGTTTATCGAGCTCGAACACACCCAGTCACTGGCGCGCCAGCTCGAAATCGAATGGTCGCAATTACAGCTGGACCAGTCCACGCTGGGCAAGCATGTGCGCATCGAAGCCAGTGCCCGGCGCGATCTGAATATGGTGTCGCTGACGCCGGCGCGTATCCAGTACCTGACCACGGACGCCAAATGACCCGTCCGCCATCACGCAACAGCGCCGCCGGAGCCCGGGTTGCTGCCGCCAAGGGCGCGCCGTTTTCCGCCAGTCCGGTCCTCGCCGTCAAGCTGTCGGTCTGGCGTTCGCGTGTCGTGCTGTTTGTGCTGTTTGCCGCCTTTGTCACCTTGGCCGGACGGGCTCTGTGGCTGCAGGGGATTTCGACCGAGTTCTTGCAAAAGCAGGGTGAGTCGCGTTACGCCCGCACGCTTGAATTACCCGCCACGCGCGGAAAGATCACGGACCGCAATGGCAATGTGCTGGCCTCATCGATCCCGGTCAAGGCGATCTGGGCGATCCCGGATGATGTCCAGAAGGCACCGAAAGCCAAGCTGCAGCAGCTTGCCAAGTTGCTCGACATGACCGATGCCGAACTCAATCGCAAGCTTGATTCGGATCGTAATTTTGTCTACCTGCAACGTCAGGTAGAAAAGGAAACCACCGACAAGATCGCCCTGCTCGATATCACGGGTATCGAAACGCGCAAGGAGTACAAGCGTTTCTATCCCGAAGGCGAGGTCATGGCGCATGTGGTCGGGTTCACCAACATCGAGGATGCCGGTCAGGATGGCATGGAACTGTCGGCGCAAAAAACACTGGCCGGTTCGCTCGGTAGCCGACGCGTCATCAAGGATCGCCTCGGTCGTATCGTCGAAGACATCGGCTCGATTCGCGAGCCTCATGACGGCAAGGATCTGGTGCTGTCGCTTGACAGCAAGATCCAGTACATCGCCTACACGCATCTCAAGGAAGTGGTCGAGAAATCCAAGGCCAAGGCGGGTGGCGCGATCGTGCTCGATGCAAAGACCGGTGAAATACTGGCGCTGGTCAATTTGCCGACGTACAACCCGAACGATCGCACCGTGCTGACCGGTGCGCAACTGCGTAACCGCGTGCTGACCGATACCTTCGAGCCCGGCTCGACGCTCAAGCCCTTCACCGTGGCGCTCTCGCTCGACACCCACCACATCACGCCTGACACCGTATTCCAGACTGCGCCAGGAAAAATGACCATCGGTACGGCGACCATCGGTGACGCGCATGCCCACGGACTGCTCACCGTTAGCCAGATCATCCAGAAATCGTCGAACATCGGTACCGTCAAGATCGCGCTGCAAATGACGCCGCAGGACATGTGGGAAATGTTCACCACGGTCGGTTTTGGCCAGCAGCCAAAGGTAGCCTTTCCCGGTGCCGTCGCCGGCCGGGTGCGCTCGTTCAAGAGCTGGCGTCCGATCGAGCAGGCCACGATGAGTTACGGTCACGGCATTACCGTGTCGCTGATCCAGCTGGCCAGGGCTTACATGATCTTCGCCCGTGATGGCGACATGATTCCGCTGTCGATTACGAAGGTGTCACAGCCGCCCGTCGGACAACAAGTCATCGCCAAAAAAACGGCGATCGAGATGCGTGCCATGCTGGAATCGGTCATTAGTCCCGAGGGCACCGCTCCGCAAGCCCAGGTGCCCGGTTATCGGGTCGGCGGGAAGACCGGCACCGCACTGAAAGTCGTGGGCGGTCGCTACGTCAACAAGTATGTCGCCTCGTTTGTCGGCTTCGCACCCGTCTCGGACCCGCGCATCATCGTTGCTGTCATGGTGGATGAGCCCACTGCCTATGGTCACTTCGGCGGGGTCGTTGCCGCACCGGTCTTCGCGGCCATCACGGCAAACGCGTTGCGGGCAATGAATGTGGTGCCGGATTCCACTGTCACGCGTATCGTGATCCCCGACAATCCGCTACAGGAGAGCCTGTGAGCACCACGACCGAGCAGATCGTTGACTGGCTACGTGATCGCGCACCGGCTGCCGAATTGTCGTCCGACTCGCGCCGCATTGCCGCTGGTGACGTGTTCTTTGCCTATCCGGGCGATGAAGCCGATGGTCGTCGCTTCATCGATGATGCGATCGAGCGCGGTGCCGTCGCCATCGTCTGCGAAGCCGAAGGCTTGACGTGGCATGGTCCCGCGGATTTTCCGGTGCTTACTGTGGCCGGCCTGAAGGCGTGCGTCGGCCTCGTTGCCGGACTGTGGTACGGCCAGGCCGAGCCGGCATTGTTCACGGTTGCCGTCACAGGCACGAACGGCAAGACTTCCTGCAGTCAATGGCTCGCTGCAGCGCTGTCACGCCTGACCGGGCCAAGCGCGGTGATCGGCACGCTGGGAACCGGACTATTCCGGCGCGGCAGTGTCGATCAGCTTGCCGAAACGGGCTACACCACGCCGGATGCGATTTTGTTGCAGCGCCGTCTGCGCGATCTGCGTCGAACTGGTGCCACGTCACTGGCGATCGAAGCATCCTCGATCGGACTCGACCAGGGCCGTCTCAATGGCCTGCCCGTCCAGACTGCGCTGTTCACCAATTTCACCCGCGATCATCTCGATTACCACGGCGACATGGCGACCTACGAAGCGGCCAAAACGCGGCTGTTCGATCAACCCGGTCTGCAGCATGCGGTGCTCAACCTCGATGATGCGATGGGCCAGCGCCTGCTGGCGCAGTTGCAGCGCAGTGCGCCGCAACTGGCGCTGACCGGTTACACGCTGGCAGCCGCAGAGACCGATACCGCGCCCGCCGGTATTCGTGTCCTGCGCGCCGGGGATATTCGCAGCAGCCATGCCGGCACCAGTTTCCAGTTGAGTACGCCGGATGGCACGATGCTGGTGCGGTCCCGTCTGGTGGGGCATTTCAATGTCAGCAACCTGCTCGGCATCATCGGTGTCTTGCTCGGGCAAGGCCATGCGCTGCGCGCGATCGTCGATGCCGTCGAAGCATTGACCGCAGTCCCCGGCCGCATGCAGCAATTCGGTGGCCAGGATGCACCGCTGGTGGTGATCGACTACGCGCACACCCCCGATGCACTGGAAAAAACCCTGGTAGCGTTGCGGCAGGTGGCCGACCAGCGACATGGCAAACTCTGGTGCGTGTTCGGTTGCGGCGGCGACCGTGATCCCGGCAAGCGGCCGCAGATGGGACTGGCCGCACTGGCCGCCGACGCCATCATCGTCACCAGCGACAACCCGCGCAGCGAAGCAGCAGCAGACATCATTGCGCAAATTCTTCTCGGTATCGCGTCGCACACTGGCAGCCACGCTGCACCGCAAGTTGTCGAAGACCGCGCCGCCGCGATCCTGTGGGCAGTGCGGCACGCCGCCAATGCAGACGTGATTCTGGTGGCTGGCAAGGGCCATGAAAATTACCAGGAAATCCGGGGCAAGAAATTGCCTTTCCTCGACGCCGATCATGCCGCTCTGGCATTGGCCACCCGCGCGACGCACAAGGGAACCCGCTGATGAAATCCACACTCTCCGATTTGCAACTCTGGCTGGCGGGTGCCCGCGCCAACGGCGACGCCAGTTTTGAAGGTATCTCGACCGACAGTCGTACGGCCACTGCCGGCAGCCTGTTCATCGCACTGCGCGGTGAAAAATTTGACGCCCACAAGTTCATGGGTGGCCTGGCAGCGCGCGGCGTGACTGCCGCAGTCGTCGAGCGCGTGCCGAAAAACCTCGACATTCCCGCCCTCATCGTGCCGGACACCCGTGTGGCACTCGGCGCAATCGCCCGTCACTGGCGTCGGCAATTTTCGTTGCCAGTGATTGGCGTCACGGGCAGCAACGGCAAGACCACGGTCAAGGAAATGCTGGCTGCCATCCTTGGCACGGCACTGGGTGTCGACCATTTTCTGGCGACGCGCGGGAACTTCAATAATGACATCGGTGTCCCGCTGACCGTCCTGCGCCTGCAGACGGGTTGCCGTGCGGCCGTCATTGAACTCGGCATGAACCATCCGGGCGAGATCGCCCAGTTATCGGTGATCGCCCAGCCAACGCTCGGGCTGGTCAATAATGCCCAGCGCGAGCATCAGGAATTCATGGTCAGCGTCGAAGCCGTCGCGAAAGAAAATGGTGCCGTCCTCAGCGCGCTGCCCGCCAATGGCATCGCAGTCTTTCCGGCCGATGATCCTTATACCCCGCTGTGGCGCGGCCTCGCCGGTGCCATCGGTCAACGCAAGGTAATGACTTTCGGACTGAGTGGTGATGCCGACGTCACCTGCACCTGGAAAACCAGCGGCTTTGGTAGCGAACTACAAGTACGCGCTGGCGAGCGGACCTTCGCGGTGACGATCGACGCTGCCGGTCAGCACAATGTACGCAACGCGCTGGCCGCCATCACCTGCGCACTCGGCATCGGCATCGGCATCGATGCGATCGTGCGCGGGCTGGCCGCTTTCGCGCCGGTCAGCGGACGCCTGCAGCGCAAGCAAGCGATCAACGGTGCGCAAGTCATCGATGACAGTTACAACGCCAATCCGGATTCGGTCCGTGCTGCCATCGACGTCCTGGCACAGGCCCCGTCGCCACGCGTCCTGGTGCTGGGCGACATGGGTGAAGTCGGCAACGACGGCCGCAAATACCACGAAGAAGTTGGTGCCTACGCACGTGGTCGTGGTGTCCAGCACTTGTTGACGATGGGCGTCCTGGCCCAGCACAGCGGCAGCGCGTTCGGCGCGCACGCCAAACATTTCAAGGACATCGAGACCTTGCAGCAAGACCTCGATACGCTTGCCACACCCGACTCAACCGTGCTGGTGAAAGGGTCGCGGTTCATGCAAATGGAACGAGTGGTCCTTCATCTGACCGGTCAATCTGCACAGGAAACACACTGACATGCTGCTCTGGCTAGCCCAATATTTTCAGGAATATATTGGCCCCCTCCGGGTCTTTAACTTCATCACGTTTCGCGCTGCGTTTGCCACCATGACAGCGCTGGCCATCGGCCTGATCGCCGGGCCAGCCGTCATCCGCATGCTGGCCCGCCTCAAGGTTGGTCAGGCGGTGCGTCATGATGGTCCGCAAACCCACCTGATCAAGAACGGCACCCCGACCATGGGCGGCGTGCTGATCCTCATTTCGATCAGCATCTCGACGCTGCTCTGGTCTGACTGGAACAACCGGTTCATCTGGCCGGTCCTGTTCGTCACACTGGGTTTCGGCGCAATCGGCTGGTTTGATGACTATCGCAAGGTGGTCTACAAAGACCCGCAAGGCATGCCCTCGCGTGAAAAATATCTGTGGCAATCGCTGATCGGCATTGTCGCTGCGCTGTATCTGGCGTTTTCAGTATCCGCGCCGGGCACTGACCAGTTCCTCGATCTGTTCGTGGCGTGGGTGCGGTCCGGTTTCAGCATGGACCTGCCGCCCAAGGCCGACCTGATCGTTCCCTTTTTCAAAACCATCAGCTATCCGCTGGGTGTCTGGGGCTTCATTGCGCTGACCTATTTCGTCATCGTCGGCACCAGTAATGCGGTCAACCTGACCGATGGGCTGGACGGACTGGCGATCATGCCGACCGTGATGGTGGGAACAGCACTGGGAATATTCGCTTACCTGACCGGTAGTGCTTCGTACTCGAGGTACCTGTTCATTCCGCATATTCCCGGTGCCGGCGAGTTGCTCATTTTTTGCGGTGCGATGGCTGGTGCAGGATTGGCCTTCCTCTGGTTCAACGCCCACCCGGCCCAAGTCTTCATGGGGGACGTCGGTGCCCTGGCGCTCGGTGCCGCGCTGGGCACGATCGCCGTCATCGTGCGACAGGAAATCGTGCTCTTCATCATGGGCGGCATCTTCGTCGTCGAGACCGTCTCGGTCATGGTGCAGGTGGTGTATTTCAAGTACACCAAAAAACGCTTCGGCGTCGGCAGGCGCGTCTTGCTGATGGCACCGCTGCATCACCATTTTGAACAAAAAGGCTGGAAAGAAACCCAGGTCGTGGTCCGCTTCTGGATCATCACGATGATGCTGGTGCTGTTCGGCCTGTCGACCCTCAAATTACGCTGATCATGAAAGGCATCTGACCGCATCAATGAATTACGCCGGCAAACAGGTATTGGTACTCGGGCTAGGTGAGTCGGGACTGGCAATGGCATTGTGGCTGGCGCGCTGCGGCGCACAGCTGCGCGTGGCCGATACCCGTGATGCACCGGAACGGCTGGTCGCCTTGCGCGCCGCTCTGCCGGAAGTCGATTTCCGTGCCGGAGAATTCACCGCAGGCCTGCTGGTTCAAATTGATTTCGTCGCGGTCAGTCCTGGCCTGTCGCCCCGGCGTGAACTGGCGGTCATTGCCGCCGCCGCCGCCGACCTGGCGATCCCGCTGCGGGGCGAAATCGAACTGTTCGCGCATGCTCTCGCGAGCTTGCGTGAAGAGCGTGCCTACGCGCCAAAACTGATCGCCATCACCGGCACCAATGGCAAGACCACCGTCACCAGTCTGGCCGGATTGCTGTGCGAACGCGCTGGTCTGACGGTGCAGGTCGCTGGCAACATCAGCCCGTCGGCGCTCGATGTTCTGCGTGCGTGCCTCGATGACGACAGCTTGCCGCAAGTCTGGGTACTCGAACTATCGAGCTTCCAGCTGCACACCACGACCAGCTTGCAGGCCGATGCCGCCACCGTACTCAATATTTCGCAAGACCATCTCGACTGGCATGGCGACATGGATGCTTACGTCGCCGACAAGGCACGTATTTTTGGCAACGCGACGATCCGCGTGCTCAACCGCGATGACGCGGCAGTCATGCAACTGGCACATGCCAGCGCACCGACCAGCCTCATTACCTTCGGCAGCGATGAGGCACTGACGCCGGACTGTTTTGGTTTGCTTACTGAAAACGGCATGCAATGGCTGGCCGTCGCGAACGAAGCCGAAGCCGAAAAGAAACCGTCCAGACGCGGTCTTGCCGAAATCCGTGCAGTGAGCAGCATGCGTCTGATGCCCGTCGATGCCCTGAAAATCCGTGGCCAGCACAACGCTCTCAATGCACTGGCCGCGCTCGCCTTGTGCCGGGCGATTGGCCTGCCGCTGGCACCCTTGCTGCACGGTTTGCGCGAGTATCACGGCGAACCGCACCGGGTCGAGCTGGTCACCACGCTGGGCGGCGTCACCTATTTTGATGACAGCAAAGGTACCAATGTCGGGGCCACGGTCGCGGCGCTCAATGGTCTGGGCCTGCAGCAGCAAGGCAAGCTGCTCCTGATCGCCGGTGGCGAAGGCAAAGGACAGGATTTCACGCCGCTGGCCGCACCTGTCGCCAGGCATGCGCGTGCCGTGCTGCTGATCGGCAAAGATGCCGGGTCGATTCGCCTGGCGCTGGCCGGTCAGGTCGGACTGGTCGACTTGATCGATTGCAGTTCGCTCGACGATGCCGTCGAGCGGGCCGCAGCGCTGGCGCAAACGGGCGATGCGGTGCTGCTGTCGCCGGCCTGCGCCAGCTTCGACATGTTTCGCAATTACGCCCACCGCGCCGAAGTGTTTGTCGATGCAGTGCGTGAACTGGCGTTGTCGCGTGGCGAGGTGATGCTATGAAATTCGCCGCACCGAGCTTCGATCCGGCCAAGGCCGGCAAGACCCTGTCGCAACGGACCACCATGGCGACCTACGACCAGACGCTGGTCTGGGTCGTACTGTTGCTGATGCTGTTTGGGATGGTGATGGTGTACTCGGCCTCGATCTCGCTGCCGGATTCGCGCAAGTATGCGCAATATTCCAATGCGCATTTCCTGATCCGCCAGGCCATCTTCATCGTGATCTCGCTGGTCGCCGGCTTGCTGGCTTTCCGCGTCAAGATCGATGACTGGCAAAAGCTCGCGCCGTACCTGTTCGTCGGAACCCTGATCCTGTTGCTGCTGGTGCTGATTCCGGGTGTCGGCAAGGGTGTCAATGGTGCCCGCCGCTGGTTGTCGTTTCAGGTTTTCAACATACAACCGTCCGAACTGATGAAGCTGTTCGTCGTGCTGTACGCCGCGGACTACACGGTGCGCAAGCAGCAATTCATGCACAAGCTGACCAAGGGTTTCCTGCCGATGGCCGGCGCGGTCGGGCTGGTCGGACTGCTGTTGCTGCTCGAACCCGACCTCGGTGCATTCGGCGTGATCGTCTGCATCGCGATGGGTATTCTGTTTTTAGGCGGGATCAATGGGGTCTGGTTCGGCGGCATCGGTGCCACGCTGGTGGCCACCTTCAGCCTGGTGATCATGCTTTCGCCGTGGCGACGCGAGCGGATTTTTGCCTACCTCAATCCGTGGGCCGAAGAGAACGCGCTTGGCAAGGCTTACCAGTTATCGCATTCGCTGATCGCCTTCGGGCGCGGCGAACTGTTCGGCGTAGGCCTCGGCGGCAGTGTCGAAAAACTGCATTACCTGCCCGAAGCGCATACCGACTTCCTGCTGGCCGTGATCGGCGAAGAGCTTGGCTTTGTCGGCGTGCTGGCGGTGGTGGTGATGTTCTACTGGATCATCAAGCGCTCTTTCGAAATTGGCCGTCAGGCCATCGCCATCGACCTGACCTTCGCGGGCCTGACCGCCAAAGGCATCGGTATCTGGATTGGCGTGCAAACCTTTGTCAACATGGGCGTCAACCTTGGCTTGCTGCCGACCAAAGGACTGACGCTGCCGCTGATGAGTTACGGCGGTTCCGGCGTGCTGATCAATTGCATCGGCCTGGCCATCCTGCTGCGCATCGATTATGAAAATCGTCTGCGCATGCGCGGAGGTCGCCCATGAAAAAACTCTTGATCATGGCTGCCGGAACCGGTGGCCACATTTTCCCCGGTCTGGCGATTGCCGACACCATGCGCGCGCGCGGCTGGCAAGTCAGCTGGCTCGGCACCGAACATGGCATGGAAGGCGAGCTGGTACCGGCCCACGGACTCGAGATGGACCGCATCGCCTTCAGCGGTTTGCGCGGCAAGGGCTGGCAGCACACGCTGCGCGGTGCACTCAAACTGGTGAGTAGCTTCTTCACTTGCTTTGGCATTCTTGCGCGCCGCCAGCCTGACGTAGTGCTGGGCATGGGCGGTTACGTGACGGTGCCGGGCGGCGCGATGGCGCGCTTGCGCGGCGTACCGCTGGTGCTGCTCAACGCCGATGCGGCATTGCTGCTGTCGAACAAGACGCTGGTGCCGCTGGCCAGTCGCGTGCTGTTCGGTTTTCCGGCCGACTTCGGCCGTGCTGCCGGCAAAGCCACGGTGACCGGCAATCCGGTGCGTGCCGAAATCCTGCAACTGCCGTTGCCCGCAGTGCGCTATGCCGGACGCAGCGGGCCGTTGCAATTGCTGGTGGTCGGCGGCAGCCTCGGTGCCAAAACACTCAATGAGTGTTTGCCAGCGGCACTGGCCCTGATGCCTGCCGAACAGCGTCCGCGCATCACCCATCAATCCGGCAAGCAGCACATCACGGCGCTGACCGCCGCCTATGCCAAGGCCGGTGTCGAGGCCGAAGTGGTGGCCTTCATCGACGACATGCCACGTCGTTACGCCGCCGCCGATCTGGTGATTTGCCGCGCCGGCGCAATCACGCTATCGGAACTGACCGCCGCCGGCGTGGCCAGCGTACTGGTGCCGCTGCTGGCTTCGACCACCACCCATCAGCGCGACAACGCGCGCTGGATGGCCAACCAGCAAGCAGCCATCCACTTGCCGCAAGCCGACATGCACCCCTTTCAATTAGCCGGGCTGCTCACGGCCATCACGCGCGAACAATGCGCGACGATGGCCCAGGCAGCCCATGACAACGGACGGCGCGACGCCAACGACGCGATTGCCACCGTCCTCGAAGGATTAGTAAAACCATGAAACACAAAGTCAAACACATTCATTTCGTCGGCATCGGTGGCAGCGGCATGAGCGGCATTGCCGAAGTGCTGCTCAATCTCGGCTACGTGATTTCCGGCTCCGATCTCGGCAGCAATGCCGCGACCCGCCGCCTGGCCGACCTCGGTGCCAACGTCCTGCTCGGCCATGATGCGGCCAACATCGGGTCGGCCGACGCCATCGTCACCTCGACTGCCGTCAAGGATGACAATCCCGAAGTCATCGCCGGGCGCGAGCGGCACATTCCGATCGTGCCACGCGCCTTGATGCTGGCCGAGCTGATGCGTCTCAAGCGCGGCATCGCAATCGCCGGCACGCACGGCAAGACCACCACCACCAGTCTGGTTGCCAGCGTGCTGGCGCAGGGCGGGCTCGATCCGACCTTCGTCATCGGCGGTCGTCTTACCAGCGCCGGGGCCAATGCCAAGCTCGGTGCCGGGGACTTCATCGTCGCCGAAGCCGATGAATCCGATGCGTCGTTCCTGAACCTGTCACCGGTCATCGAGGTCATTACCAACATCGATGCCGATCACATGGAAACCTACGAGCATGATTTCAACAAGCTCAAGCAAGCCTTTGTCGACTTCACGCTGCGCTTGCCGTTTTATGGCATCGCCGTGCTGTGTCTTGATGATGTGCATGTGCGCGAAATCATGCCGCAGATCCCCAAGCCGATCATGACTTATGGCTTCCACGAAGACGCCGACGTGCGCGCCATCGATGCGCGCGCAGTCGGTGGCGTGATGGAATTCACGGTGATCCAGGACGGCTATCCGGCCTTGCCGATCTGTCTGAATCAGCCCGGCATGCACAACGTCCAGAACGCCTGCGCAGCCATTGCGATCGCGCGCGAACTGAGTGTGGCTGACAGCGACACGCAGAAAGCGCTGGCCGAATTCAACGGCGTTGGCCGCCGCTTTACCCGTTATGGCGAAATCGCTTTTGCCGGTCGCGAGGGCAAGCCGGGCGGCACCTTTGCACTGGTCGACGACTATGGCCATCATCCGGTCGAGACCGCCGCCACGTTGTCGGCAGCACGCGGCGCGTATCCGGGGCGCCGGCTGGTGCTGGCGTTCCAGCCGCATCGCTACACGCGCACGCGCGACCTGTTTGAAGATTTCATCAAGGTGCTTTCGAGTACCGATGCACTGGTGCTGGCTGAAGTGTATGCCGCCGGCGAACAACCGATCGTCGCCGCCGATGGCCGGGCGCTGGCGCATGCGTTACGTGTCGTCGGCAAGGTCGAGCCGGTGTTTGTCGAGGCCATTGCCGACATGCCAGAGACCATCATGAACATGCTGCGCGACGGTGACGTCGTCATCACGATGGGCGCCGGTTCGATTAGTGGCGTGCCCGCCAGACTGACCCAATTTTCAGCACAGGAAGCCGCATGACACTGACCACTCTCGCATCACAATTGGGCAAGGTAGGCGTGCTGCTCGGTGGCCATTCGGCCGAGCGCGACGTCTCGCTGATGTCAGGCCAGGGCGTGCTGGCGGCATTGCGCAGCAAGGGTATCGACGCGCATCCGTTCGATCCGGCCGAGCGTTCGCTGGCCGAACTGGCGGCCGAACAGTTCGACCGTGTCTTCATTGCGCTGCATGGCCGCTTCGGCGAAGACGGCACCCTGCAAGGTGCGCTGGAGTTGCTGGGCATTCCCTACACCGGCTCCGGCGTGATGGCCTCGGCAATCGCGATGGACAAGGTCATGACCAAGCGCATCTGGCTCAGTCATGATTTGCCGACCCCGCGTTTCCTGGTGCTCGATGCCAAGACCCCGGCCGACGTGCTCGATGAAGTGCCGCAAGAACTCGGTTTGCCATTGATGCTGAAAGCACCGCACGAAGGTTCGACCATCGGGATTGCCAAGGTGGTTGTCGATGCCGACATGCATGCCGGTTTTGCGCTGTGCGCAAAGTACGACAGCGTGGTGCTGGCCGAAGAATTCATTAGCGGGCGCGAGATCACGGTCCCGGTGCTCGGGTCCGGTCACGGTGCGCGTGCGCTGCCGATCGTCGAGATCCGCGCGCCCGAAGGCAATTACGATTACGAGCACAAATACTTCAGCGACGAGACCGTCTATCTGTGTCCGGCACCGCTGTCC
The DNA here is from genome assembly GCF_035019065.1 of Actimicrobium sp. CCI2.3. Lineage (NCBI taxonomy): Bacteria > Pseudomonadati > Pseudomonadota > Betaproteobacteria > Burkholderiales > Oxalobacteraceae > Actimicrobium > Actimicrobium sp. CCI2.3. The sequence continues at coordinate 32,293 of NZ_JASJWR010000014.1, forward strand.
GATGAGGACACGGTCAGCTTGCAAGACCTCGCAGTACGCGCTTTCAATGCGGTTGGCTGCACCGGCTGGGGCCGCGTCGACATCATGCTGCGCGCCAGTGACAACGCGCCGTTCCTGCTCGAAGTCAATACCTCTCCCGGCATGACCGGTCATTCGCTGGTGCCGATGGCCGCCAAGGCAGCGGGCATCAGCTACGAAGATGTCTGCGTCGAGATCCTGTCGACGGCCCGGCTTGACAACGCACTTCCTTCTTCAACCTGACCAGAACGGACCCGACACGATCATGTGGCAAGACATCAAACTGCTCAACGCAACGGCGAACACGCTGCTCGGCGCGCTGCTGCTGGTGCTGCTCGCCTCCGGCGTCTGGTGGCTTGCGCAACGGCCGATGTTCACGCTCAAGGTAATCCATGTCGAGGGCATCGCCGATGTACAGCTGTTGCATGTCAATGCGCTGACGATCAAGGCCACCGCGCTGCCGCGCATCAAGGGTAATTTTTTCACGGCCAATCTGAATACGGTACGGCAAGCATTTGAAGCGGTGCCGTGGGTGCGCAGGGCGAGTGTGCGGCGCGAATGGCCGAACCGGCTGGTGGTCAAGCTTGAAGAACATGAGCCGCTCGGCACCTGGGGCGATGAAGGCCGCTTGTTGTCGGTGGCGGGCGATGTGTTCACGGCCAATCTGGCCGAGGCCGAGGAGAACGGTCAGCTGCCCGAATTCAACGGCCCGGCTGGCAGCGAAAAAGAAGTCGTCGCACGTTTTGCGGAGCTGCAAGCCTGGTTCGTCCCGGTCAATCTCGCGCCGGAAAGTCTGACGCTGTCGAGCCGCTATGCCTGGTCGGTCAAGCTCAATAACGGCATGACGGTCGAACTCGGACGCGAGCAGACCAGGACCACCTTGCAGGAACGGGTGGCCCGCCTGATCGGTATCTATCCGCAACTGGTAGCGCGATTGCAGGACCGCATCGACAGCGTCGACTTGCGCTATCCGAACGGCATGGCGCTGAAAGCCAGCGGGCTGGTCTCGGGCGCACTCAAGAGCGGGGCACCACGCAAAAAATGAATTCCTTTATCCACAACAGCAACCAGCACATCACCATCACGGCAAGCAGAACAACATGACAAAAGACGCAAAGAATCTGATCGTGGGACTCGATATCGGCACCTCGAAAGTAGTGGCCGTCGTGGCCGAGGTCATGCCGAACGGTCGCCATGAAGTCATCGGTCTGGGCCAGCACGAATCGAAAGGATTGAAGAAGGGTGTGGTCGTCAATATCGAAGCGACGGTCGAATCGATCCAGCGCGCGCTCGAAGAAGCCGAACTGATGGCCGACTGCAAGATCCGCAATGTGTATGCCGGGATTGCCGGTAGCCATATCCGCAGTTTCAATTCGAGCGGCATGGTCGCCATCAAGGACAAGGAAGTCACCGCTGCCGACGTGGCCCGCGTGATCGAAACCGCGAAGGCAGTCAACATCCCGACCGACCAGCAATTGCTGCATACGGTGCCGCAGGAATTCATCGTCGATAACCAGGAAGACGTGCGCGAACCGATCGGCATGAGCGGTATCCGTCTCGAAGTCAAAGTGCACATCGTTACCGGTGCGGTATCGGCGGTACAGAACATCGTCAAGTGCGTGCGCCGTTGCGGTCTTGAAGTGTCGGATCTGATCCTGCAGCCGATGGCCTCGGCCGACGCGGTGCTGACCCCGGATGAAAAAGAGCTGGGCGTGGTGCTCATCGATATCGGTGGCGGCACGACCGATGTCGCGATCTTCACCGAAGGCGCCATCCGCCACACCGCCGTGATCCCGATCGCTGGCGACCAGATCACCAACGATATCGCGATGGCGTTACGCACGCCGACTTCGGAAGCCGAAGAAATCAAGCTGCGCTACGGCGTGGCCAAGCAAGTGCTGGCCGATCCGGGCGAGACGCTGGAAGTGCCGGGACTGGGCGACCGCGGTCCGCGCAATTTGTCGCGCCAGGCGCTGGCCGCCGTGATCGAACCGCGCATCGAAGAACTGTTTGCGCTGGTGCATCAGGTGGTGCGCGAATCCGGTTACGAAGAAGTGCTGTCGTCGGGCATCGTGCTCACCGGTGGCTCGGCCATGATGCCGGGCATGGTCGAACTGGCCGAAGATATTTTCCTCAAGCCGGCGCGCCTGGGGACACCGGAATACAACGGGCAACTCGCCGATGTCGTGCGCAGTCCGCGTTACGCGACGGTGCTGGGCTTGTTGCTCGAAGCGAAAAAACAATATTTACGAGGCAATGTCGTCACGCGTCAGGATGGTTCGGTGAAGGCGGTATGGCATCGCATGAAGGAATGGTTTTTGGGGAATTTCTGAGGACGCAATCGTTACACGACGTCCGTTACATGAAGCGGGTTTGGTTGTTGAATTTGCAGTGCAAAGCTGTCGGTTTTAAAAACTTATTTTGAATATTGAGTCACCACGCAGTTTGTAGTCGCTAGGCGTCACCCAGTACGTGATGCCTACCGACTGACAACTGCCTACCCTTTAAGGAACTACCATGGAAATCGAACTGCTGGAAAATGCTTCACTGGGTACCGTCATCAAGGTTGTCGGCATCGGTGGTGCCGGTGGCAATGCGGTGCAGCACATGATCAACAAAGGCGTCTCCGGCGTCGAGTTCATCGCCGCCAATACCGATGCGCAGGCACTGAAAAATTCCAAAGCCCACAACATCATCCAGATCGGCGAAACCGGTCTGGGTGCCGGCATGAAACCGGCCGTTGGTCGTCAGCTGGCCGAAGAATCACGCGGCCGGATTGAAGATGCGTTGCGCGGCGCGCACATGGTCTTCATCGCCGCCGGCATGGGTGGCGGCACGGGCACCGGCGCCGCTCCTATCATTGCGCAGATTGCCAAGGAGCAGGGCGCACTGACCGTCGCCGTGGTCTCGAAGCCGTTTTCGTATGAAGGCCAGAAGTGCATGGACATCGCCGACGAAGGTCTGGAAGCGCTGTCGCAGCATGTCGATTCGCTGATCATCATCCTCAATGAAAAGCTCGAAGAGATCTACGAAGATGACAGCATGATCGAATGGCTGCAGCATGCCGACGATGTACTCAACAATGCCGTTGCCGGGATTGCCGAGATCATCAACGTGCCGGGTCATATCAACGTCGACTTCAACGATGTCAAGACCATCATGGGCGAGCAGGGCAAGGCGATGATGGGTACCGCCACCGCTTCGGGTGTCGATCGTGCACGGATTGCGGCAGAACAAGCCGTGGCCTCGCCACTGCTCGACGGGATCGATCTGTCCGGCGCGCGCGGCGTGCTGGTCAATGTCACTGCCAGCCGCAGCCTCAAGGGCAAGGAAATCAAGGAAGTCATGGCCACCGTGCGCGCTTTTGCGGCGGCTGATGCCTCGATCGCACAAGGGATCGCTTACGACGATGCGATGGGCGACGATATCCGCGTCACCGTGGTGGCAACCGGTCTGGGTCGTGCACGCAAGAACGTGCAACTGGTTCCGACGCCGATGCTGCGTACCGGCACCCACAACGAGCCGATGATTGGCCATGCCGCCATCAACTCGGGTATGGTCGGTTCGTCGATGGGCAATGGCAAGGCGTCGGGTTCGTTCGAGGGCTTGAAAGCGCCAGCAGTCTGGCGTCGCGAGTCGGCCTCGGAGACAGTGCGTGCGCTGGAAAAAAATGGCATGGAAACCTACGACATTCCGGCCTTCCTGCGCAAGCAGGCAGACTGATGCCGGGCGCGGGCACCGCTTCATTGTGCCCGCGCGTCGGACAATCTTTATGCAAGCAGCGAGCCATACCTGATCAGACACGATTGAATTGTGTACTATTGAATTTCTTACCCAACACGAAAGGATCACCATGACCATCCAGATCGGCGACCACCTGCCTGAAGGCAAACTGGCAGAATTCATCGAAGTCGAATCCGCAGGATGTACGCTCGGCCCGAATACCTTCGCGCTGTCGGACCTGACCAAAGGCAAGAAAATTGCCGTGTTCGGATTGCCCGGTGCTTATACGCCAACCTGTTCGGCGCAGCATGTTCCAGGCTACCTGGAGCACGCGGCCGATCTGAAAGCCAAGGGCGTCGACGAGATCTGGTGCGTGTCGGTCAATGATGCGTTCGTGATGGGTGCCTGGGGCCGCGAGCAAAAAGCCACTGGCGTGATCCGCATGCTGGCAGACGGCAATGCCGATTTTTGCAAGTCGCTCGGCCTCGACGCTGACTTCAGCAAGTTCGGCATGGGCACGCGTTCGCAGCGCTATTCGATGCTCCTCGACGATGGCGTAGTCAAGCAACTCAATGTCGAACAAGCTGGCAAGTTTGAAGTCTCGAATGCTGAAACGCTGGTCGGTCAACTCGGCTGATTCATAGCAGGATGGGGATGACATGGCGCAGTGATGCGCCATTTTTTGTTGGTTCCGACCGCACGCACGGACTTGCTCTGCGTGTACCCGTATTGGTCACGCCATGCTCAAACAACGTACTGTCAAACAACTGGTCAAGAGCGTCGGCGTCGGCCTGCATTCAGGCACCAAGGTCGCGCTGACGTTGCGCCCGGCACCCCCCGATAGCGGGATCCTGTTTCGCCGGGTTGATCTCGATCCGCCGGTAGAACTGCCGGCCAGCGCCATGGGGGTGGGCGACACCCGGATGGCATCGACGCTGGACAATCAGGGCGTCAAGGTATCGACCGTCGAGCATCTGATGTCGGCCTGTGCCGGCCTGGGTATCGACAACCTGATCGTTGACGTCACCGCCGAAGAAATTCCGATCATGGATGGCTCTGCTTCCTCCTTTGTCTATCTGCTGCAGCAAGCCGGTTTGCAGGAGCAGGAAGCGGCGCGCAAATTCATCCGCGTCTTGCGCCCCATCGAAGTCTCCGAAGGTGACGGTGCAGCGCGCAAGTGGGCGCGGCTGGAGCCGATGAATGGTTTCAAGCTGAAGTTTTTCATCGAGTTCAATCACCCTGCGGTCGATGGCACCGGCCAGACCGCCGAGGTTGATTTCGAGATTGAATCGTATGTGAAGGAAGTATCGCGGGCGCGTACCTTCGGTTTCATGCAGGATGTCGAAATGTTGCGCGGGATGGGATTGGCGCGCGGCGGCTCGCTCGAAAACGCGATCGTGATGGATGAGTACCGCATCCTCAATACCGATGGCCTGCGCTACGATAACGAATTCGTGCGCCACAAGATTCTCGATGCCATCGGTGACCTGTACCTGATTGGTCATCCGCTGCTGGCCAGCTATGTCGCGCACAAATCCGGACATGGACTCAACAATCAATTGCTGCGGGCCTTGCTGGCGGCACCGGATTCCTACGAGATTGTCAGCTTCGCGTCGATCGACCAGGCACCGCCAACCTATGTGCGTCAGGCCACGCAGGAATGGATGAGAAACTAGTTGCGTAAGCCTGCTTGCAGGCGTCTTTTTTTTCTGAATAGCCAGAGGCGTTTGCGCAGGCTGGTGCCGATGCGGTGGACTTCGCGCAGCAGTTTGCGCCGCACTGACAGCGCACTGTTGCCGGCCTGGCCCAGTGTGGTCTCGAAGAGATCGTCATGCGATAGCACGTACGGCTCGATCCCCCTGATGGTCACGCCATGCTCCCACTCGCGGTCGATCGCCGTATCGATGGCCGCCGACATGACGGCGGTATAGCGCAGCAGACGTTCGGCGGCGACCCGGTTGAGCAGATAGCCTTGCGTTCCGTTTGGCTGATTCAGGTAATCGACCAGTGCATAGGGTCCGGTAAGTCGTTGTACCGGAAAGGCTTCTTTTTTGAACATCGCGTACAGACGGACGAATTGCCATTGCGCGTGCGCTGCACAGAGCGCCTCGACGACGCTGGTAAAGTCCGGCGACAGACCGACATCATCTTCGAGAACCAGGCAAAGCGCGTCGTCACTGGCAAGGAACTCGGTCCATACCGCACGGTGGCTTAAATAGCAGCCCATCTCGCCGGGACGCAGGTCGATGCCGCTGTAGGCCAGTCGTCGCTTGCGGTCGTAAATGGCCGGCCAGCTGGTGTTGACCCGTATGGCGTCGAAGAACCGGTATGGCAGGTCATGCTGTTCAAACTGCCGGCGCATGAAGGCACGTCGATCCAGTTGGTCCGGCAACGAAATGCAGTCAATACGGATCACGCGGCGACCTGTTTTTCCGCGTTATCCGCGTTATCCATGTAGGCCAGCAGCAGGCTGGTGACCAATCCGTAAAACATGATGGTCGGACGCCATATCAGGACCACGTCGACCAGGCCAGCGATGAGAAATCCGGTCGAAACAACAATGATCAACAGTGCCGGATTGGCTGCCGACGGCGCGCGGAAGTAACGCCTTCTGGCCGCGTCCAGCGGAACAAAATACAGCAGCATCAGAGCAAGCACACCGGCGAGGCCACCCTCGGCGGCGGATTTCAGGAATTCATTGTGCGGATGGGTGTACATGCCGAGATCGGACGGGGTGTCGCCAGCGACCTGGTACGTTTCCAGTTCCGCCTGAAAACGGTGATTGCCGATCCCGATCAGCGGGTGCGCGACAAACATCTTGCCGGCGAAGCGCCATAACTCGATACGGGTCGTCGCGGAGGTCATCGCGGTCTTGTCTTCTGAAACGTAATGTTCGATTTCGGTCAGCGTCTGATCCGAGCGCGACCACAGTGTGCTGTTCGAGACCACCGCGCCAATGATGAGCAACACGGTCACCGCGCTAATCAGCAATGTCTTGATGCGTTTGTTTGGCAGCAGTAGCCAGAGTAGTACGCCGAGACACAATGCCAGCAGCAGGCCGCTGCGGGTTTGCGTGAGTAGCGGCACGGCCAGCGCGGTGCCAATCATCGGAATGGCCAGCCAGCGCCGTCGCAGCGATCCATCCGGTTGCACCAGCAGCGTAAGAGCGAGCGTGCCAAGAATCAGTGCGATCGAGGTATGCGGAATGATTCCCACAAAACCGTTGGGCAGCACGCTACGCGATAGTCCCAGCACATGCAGATGCCAGAACATCTGCGGTACCGTCACGAGCAGAAAAAGCAGGCAACTCCAGAGAAAGGGGCGGATCGAGGGGCGCAGCATCAGCACCGCAAAATAAACCGGGATGCAGGCAACGAAGCGAGACACTTCATCCATGTCGCGCAGAGGCAATGGTTGTGGCAGGAAAAAATGTTGTGCTACCGCCAGCAGCAGCGGCACGCACAGCGCCAGCAACCAGGGCCAGCGACTGCGTGCGCAGGCCGCCTTCAGTGCGGCCGGACGCAATGCCAGGTAGCCACAGGAAAACGCGAACAAGGCAATGGATAACGCCTCGTTCATGGTTTTGTTGAGGGCCAGTGAAATCGGGTACAGAAAAAACATCCATGCGAGTAGCGAGCGTGCGAATGCGTCGACAGATTTTTTTTGTGGCACTAAAGATTCTTTCAAACGGCAAGTCGTGCGCGCCAATGTTGTGGCGACTGACGCTCGGGGTTAATTGATGGTTACGAAGCCATTTGGTTGCTCGCGCAATGATTAAGCACGTGTCCGCATTGTGAATCCGTCCAGTCGAATCGTGCCATTGCTGCGACCAAGTATAACCGTCCGGGTTGTATAGCCAAAGAAGCCCGTGGTGTTTTGCAATCAAATGAGGAGGATTTTCGCTGTAACCGCGCGCAATAAGCCAATAGACTTGGCTTAAGTTTTTTATTTCCTGGTGACTATTTGGTTTGTACGGTTTGTGCGGTTTATGCAGTTTGTGATCTGGGCCGATTGGCCAAAGCACGAATGGCAGCCAGCAACGTGGCATTGCGCGGCGTGTTTTCTAGCGCGCCTTCGAGTTGCGTCAATGCCGACACGGCCGGGTCGGGTAATCTCAGTTGCTTCTGCGGAGGCGGATTGTCACGCGGTCGGCCAACTTGCACTTTCAGTCTAATTGCATTAACTTGCCAGCCACGTTGAAGCAAGGCATCCTGAAGTTTTGGTAGCTGTTGCTTGAGTTTTGATGCCAGGGCAGCGTTCGGTGTCGACAGCACCAGCTGGTTCGACTCGAACTGCAAGACAGCGCAGCCGGCAAACATCGCCGGCAACGTCGCAGCACAGTCGGCTTGCAAGGACATCATGCGCGTAATCGATGGCAGCAGCGCCGCCATCTTGTCATGGCGTTGCAAAAAATCGGTGATGCCGTGCGAGGTCGGTTTTTTCCGGAGTGTGGTCCTGGCGGGTACGAAAGTGGAGGGGCTCGTCATCGCGAAACCTTACCATAATTGATTCCGTTGCAGATCGCACCGAGATCCATTAGCTGGCGCTGCGCCGCAGACGTATCAAGGAATCAGGGAATCAAGGAATCAAGGAATCAAGGAATCAACGGAGTCGAGATGCAAATTATTTTGCTGCACCCGCGTTTTACGCAAGCCCGATCGGTCACGCTCACGCTCAGACACGGTTTGCTGGCGATCGCGCTGCTCGTGGTGCTGGTGCTTGGTGCCACGGCGGCAATGACCTGGTTGACGCTGACGCACGCAATCAATATGTATTCGCCGTCGGTGCAGAAACTGCTTGATGCCGGCAATCAGGGCGAGGTTGCGCGCAACGATCGGTATGTTCGCGAAAATATCGCCGCCATGGCCATCAAGCTAGGCGAAATGCAAGCCCAGTTGATGCGTCTCGATGCACTCGGCGAACGGGTTCAGGGCCTGTCCGGAGTGAAGCCGGAAGAGTTCAATTTCAAGGAATTGCCGGGCCGCGGCGGGGCCGCGCCGCCAAACGCTCGCGTTGCGCCGCCCCTGGGTATCAGCCAGTTCCAGCAAGCGCTCGATGCGCTGGTCGTCGATATTGAACATCGTTCCGATTACATGAATGCGGTCGAGTCCACCCTTATGTTCGATAAGATACGCAGCAAGTTGCTGCCGACAATACAGCCGGTCAACGTGTCCTACAATGCGTCCGGTTTTGGCTGGCGCATGGATCCGTTCACTGGTCGCAGTACTTTTCATGAGGGCATTGATTTTCCTGCGCCGACCGGCACGGCGATCATCGCCGCTGCGGGCGGTGTGGTGATCGCGGCCGAATTCCATTCTCAGTTTGGCAACATGCTGGAGATCGATCACGGCAACGATATTGTGACCCGCTATGCCCATGCTTCGCGTCTGCTGATGAAAGTCGGCGACATCGTGCAACGGGGCCAGCATGTGGCTGACATCGGCACCACTGGCCGTTCGACCGGGGCGCATCTGCATTTCGAGGTGCTGGTCAAGGGCGTTCAGCAAGATCCGCACAAATTCCTGATTGCCGGCGCGGGTCAGGCCGCCGTGCCGCAAGTGACGCGAAAATAGTTGGTTATGATTAGTTAGCTATTGTTTCCCTGTGCGTAACCCCAACGTTCGTAATATCGCATGATAAACTCACTTCTTTTTCCGCTCACGTCCGTTTCTGTCGCGCCCAGCTTGCTCGTTCAGCCTGCTGTTTTTAGCGGTATCAACGGCGCCTATTTTAGAATCCAAGCATGTCATTACTGACCCAGATTTTCGGTAGCCGCAACCAGCGCCTGCTCAAGCAATATCAAAAAACGGTACGCGAGATCAACGCGATGGAACCCGTCATCGAGAAACTGTCCGACGCGGAACTGCAGGCCAGGACGCCGGCATTCCGCGAGCGTATTGCCAAGGGTGAATCGGTTGACGCACTTCTGCCTGAGGCGTTCGCGGTCTGTCGCGAAGCCAGTCGGCGCGTACTGAAGATGCGACACTTTGATGTGCAGTTGGTCGGCGGCATGGTGCTCCATTACGGCAAGATTGCCGAAATGGGAACTGGCGAGGGCAAGACGCTGATGGCAACTTTGCCGGCCTACCTCAATGCACTGGCTGGCAAGGGCGTGCACGTGGTGACCGTCAATGATTACCTCGCGCAGCGCGACGCCGAATGGATGGGGCGGCTGTATCTCTGGCTCGGCCTGTCGAGTGGCGTGAATCTGTCGCAGATGGATCATGACGACAAACAGCTGGCCTACGCGGCGGACATTACCTACGGTACCAACAATGAATTCGGCTTCGACTACCTGCGCGACAACATGGTGTTCGATGCCGCCGACCGGGTCCAGCGCAGCCTCAATTTTGCGATCGTCGACGAAGTCGATTCGATCCTGATCGACGAAGCCCGCACGCCGCTGATTATTTCCGGCCAGGCAGAAAATCATACCGAGCTGTATCACAAGATCAATGAAGTGCCGCCACTGCTGACCTTGCAGATCGGCGAAGAAACGCCGGATGGCAAGAGCACTGTCAGCGTTCCCGGGGACTTCACCAAGGACGAAAAAGCCCATCAGGTGCTGCTGACCGAAGCCGGTCACGAAAAAGCCGAGCAGATCCTGACCAACATGGGCCTGCTGCCGGAAGGCGCGTCGCTGTACGACTCGGCCAACATCACGCTGATTCATCACCTGTATGCCGCGCTGCGTGCGCATACGCTCTATCACAAGGACCAGCACTACGTGGTGCAGGACAATGAAGTCGTCATCGTCGATGAATTCACCGGTCGCCTGATGACCGGCCGGCGCTGGTCCGACGGATTGCACCAGGCGGTCGAGTCGAAAGAGCACGTCAAGATCCAGAACGAAAATCAGACGCTGGCGTCGATCACTTTCCAGAATTATTTCCGGATGTACGGCAAGCTCTCCGGCATGACCGGTACGGCTGATACCGAAGCCTACGAGTTCCAGGAAATCTACAGTCTTGAAACGGTCGTGATTCCGCAGAACCGGCCGAACCAGCGCAAGGACAGGCAAGACCAGGTCTACAAGACCAACGAAGAAAAATACAAGGCCATGCTGGTCGACATCAAGGATTGCTACGAGCGCGGACAGCCGGTGCTGGTGGGAACTACCTCGATCGAAAATTCCGAACTGCTGTCGGGCATTCTGGATACCGCAGGTCTGCCGCACAACGTGCTTAACGCCAAGCAGCATGCCCGCGAAGCCGAGATCATTGCGCAGGCAGGTCGTCCGAAAGCCATCACGATCGCCACCAACATGGCCGGTCGCGGTACCGACATCGTGCTGGGCGGCAGCGTTGAAAAGCAGTCGCAGCATGTCGAAGCCGACGACGCTCTCAGCGATGCAGACAAACAGGTCCGCATCCAAAAACTGCGCGACGAGTGGCAGTCGCTGCATGACCATGTCGTGAAGGCCGGTGGCCTGCACATCATCGGTACCGAGCGGCATGAATCGCGTCGCGTCGATAACCAGTTGCGCGGTCGCTCGGCCCGTCAGGGTGATCCGGGTTCCTCGCGCTTCTATCTGTCGCTCGATGATGCGCTGTTGCGTATTTTTGCCGGTGACCGGGTACGCGCGATCATGGACCGGCTCAAGATGCCGGAAGGCGAACCGATCGAAGCCGGTATCGTGTCGCGCTCGATCGAATCGGCGCAGCGTAAAGTCGAGGCACGCAACTTCGATATTCGCAAGCAACTGCTCGAATACGATGACGTCGCCAACGACCAGCGCAAGGTGATTTACACCCAGCGTAACGAACTGCTCGAAGCCAGTGATGTGACACCGCTCATTGCATCGCTGCGCCATGGCGTATTCAATGATCTGTTCCGCGAGTATGTTCCGGCCGAGTCGGTCGAAGAGCAATGGAGCGTACCGGCGCTGCAAGCCGCGCTGGTAGCGGAGTGGACGCTCGATGTGCCGCTGGTAGAGACCCTGGCTGCGAACGACAGCATGACAGACGAAGAGTTGCTCGACAAGGTACTCCAGGCTGCCGATGTCTTGTATGAAAGCAAGATCGCCATCGTCGGCAAGGAATCATTTTCCGGCTTTGAACGCAGTGTCATGCTGGGCAGTATCGACACCCACTGGCGCGAGCACCTCGCCGCACTTGATCACCTGCGTCAGGGTATTCATCTGCGTGGCTATGCGCAAAAAAATCCCAAGCAGGAATACAAACGCGAAGCGTTCGAGTTGTTCGGTCAGATGCTTGAGTTGATCAAGAACGACGTCGTCAAGACCGTGATGACGGTACGGATCCAGTCACGCGAAGAGATTGATGCGGCCGAAGAACAGCTGGCGCAAACCAGGTTGGCCAATGTCAATTTCCAGCACGACGACTTCAATCCTGATCTGGACCCCTCCGAGTTGCTCGCACCGACTGTCAAGCCGGCCAGCGAGACCGACGAGCCACTGGTCAATGCGATGAAGGTCGGCCGCAACGATCCGTGCCCGTGCGGCAGCGGCAAGAAGTACAAGCAGTGCCACGGCAAGTTGTCCTGACCGGTTACTGTGATTAAAAAAGGCAGGATTTCCTGCCTTTTTTTACGACCGCAAATTCACTCGCCTACAATAGCGTCAGGCTTATTATTCGCTCCCTTGATCAACCACTCAGATTGCTCCGACACCATGGCCGTTAATTCTCCTCTCCCCATTGCTGCGAACCTGAAACCGGTCCCTGGCATCGAACTTGGCCATGCCGAAGCCGGCGTGCGCAAGCCCAATCGCAAGGACGTGCTGGTCATGACGCTGGCACCGACGGCTACCGTGGCCGGGGTGTTCACGCTCAACCGCTTTTGTGCGGCTCCGGTACAAGTCTGCAAGGCCCATCTGGAAGGCTTGCACATCGCCGGCACACCGATCCGTGCACTGGTCATCAATACCGGTAATGCCAATGCAGGAACCGGTGAAGCCGGCCTTGCCGATGCCAACGCCGTGTGCGATGCGCTGGCTGGTTTGCTGGGCTGCGACGCTGCACAAATCCTGCCGTTTTCGACGGGTGTGATCCTTGAGCCGCTGCCGGTGGCGCGCGTCAATGCCGGTCTGCCGCAAGCACTGGGTAACCTGCGTGCCGATAACTGGTTCAACGCCGCTGAAACTATCATGACCACCGACACCCAGCCCAAGGCCGGCTCGGCAACCGTCGTCATCAACGGCGAAACCATTACTCTCACCGGTATCAGCAAGGGTGCCGGCATGATCAAGCCGAACATGGCCACCATGCTGGGCTTTCTTGCCACGGATGCGGGTGTTGCGCAAAATGTGCTGGAGCATATGGTCAAGCAGGCGGCCGACCAGTCATTCAACTGCATCACGATCGATGGCGATACCTCGACCAACGATTCGTTCATGCTGATCGCCACCGGCACCGCAAAGTTGCAGATCACTGATAGTGATTCGCCCGAGTACGTTTTGTTGGCCGAGGCCGTGACGAACCTGTCGCGTGAACTGGCGCAAATGATCGTGCGTGATGGCGAAGGTGCGACCAAGTTCATCACCGTCACGGTTGAAGAGGGCGTGAGCATCGAGGAGTGCCGCAAGATCGCCTATTCGATTGGCCATTCACCGCTGGTCAAGACGGCTTTTTTTGCGTCCGATCCGAATCTTGGCCGCATCCTTGCGGCGATCGGCTATGCCGGTATTGATGACCTGGATGTGAGCAAGCTCGACTTGTACCTCGACGACGTCCTGGTGGCGCGTCATGGCGGTCGCAATCCGGCCTATCAGGAAGCCGATGGCCAGCGCGTGATGAAGCAGAGCGAAATCACGGTGCGTGTCAAACTCGGTCGTGGCGCTGCAGCGGCCACCATCTGGACCTGTGACTTGTCGCACGATTACGTCACCATCAACGCCGACTACCGTTCCTAATTTTCGTTCCCAACAGACACCTGACCCATGACCCAGCTAGACCAATTTTTACAACGTGCCGAACACCTGCTGGCTCGCCTCGAGGCAGTCTTGCCACAAAGTCCTGCCGCGATCGACTGGCAGGCCGGTACCGCATTCCGCTGGCGCAAGCGTAACGGTATCGGCAGCTTGCAGGCAGTGCGGCAAGTCGCCACGATTGCGTTATCCGACTTGCAGAACATCGCACCGCAAAAAGAACAGATCGAACAGAACACGCTGCAGTTCGTGCGTGGCCGGCCGGCCAACAACGTGTTGCTCACTGGCGCACGGGGTACCGGAAAATCCTCTTTGATCAAGGCGTGCCTGAACCAGTTTGCGGCACAGGGCCTGCGCCTGATCGAAGTCGACAAGGAAGACCTGGCCGACCTGGCCGACATCGTCGATCTGATCGCGGGTCGGCCGGAACGGTTCATCATTTTTTGCGACGACCTGTCCTTCGAGGAAGGCGAGCATGGCTACAAGGCACTGAAGGTGGCGCTCGATGGCAGTATTGCCGCCCAATCGGACAACGTGCTGATCTACGCTACCTCGAACCGGCGCCACCTGATGCCGGAACGGATGGCCGACAACGCCACGTACCGGAACGATGAGTCAGGGGATTTGCATCCGGGGGAAACCGTCGAAGAAAAAATTTCGCTGTCCGAGCGCTTTGGCCTGTGGGTATCGTTCTATCCGTTCAAGCAGGATGACTATCTGGCCATTGCCGGACACTGGCTATTGCATTTTGGTTCTACGCCCGAGCAGGTGCTGGCAGCGCGTGGCGATGCCCTGCGCTGGGCCTTGCAGCGCGGTTCGCGCTCGGGCCGGGTGGCATGGCAATTTGCGCGTGATTATGCCGGCAAGCTGCATGGCTGATCATGCTCCCGTGGCCGTCCCGATCGACGTGGCGGTCGGCATCCTGATGCAACCGAATGGCGATGTCTTGCTGGGCCAGCGTCCGGCCGGCAAGCCGTATGCCGGCTACTGGGAATTCCCCGGTGGCAAAGTCGAGCCGGGGGAATCGATTTTCGCGGCCTTGCAGCGTGAGTTCGTCGAAGAACTCGGTATCGACATACGCAGTGCGCGGCCATGGTGCGGCGTCGAGCATGTCTACCCGCACGCGCATGTCCGGCTGCATTTTTACATCAGTGAGGATTGGCACGGCTTGCCACAAAGTCTGGAAGGACAGGCTTTTGCCTGGCAGGGAAGGGTCGACCTTGCGCCGCTATTACCGGCGACGATTCCATTGATTGCGTGGCTTGATCAGCTGCGTTTTGGCGAGAGCAGGGAGTCACGCAGCAACAGTTGATGCGCGGACAAGAGCGCACACCTGTTCTTGCTGACGACTCGCATCAGCGTTGTGGTGTCTCGTCGGGGTCCGCGTCCGGGTCATCGAGCGGCGGGCTTCCCGGGATGGTGTATTTTTCTTCGGCCCATGCGCCGAGATCAATCTGTTTACAGCGTTCGGAGCAGAACGGACGGTACTTGCTGGCTTCCGACCATGTCACCTTGGTGCCGCAGGTCGGGCAATCCACTACTGTTGCCATGTGCTGGTAGTCACTTAAAAAAAGAGGGTGTTAAAAGTTGCAGAGGGTCAGTTCAAACGGCACATCTGCTTCGCTGGGTTTGGGTTTCATGTCGCCATCCTGTGACGTAAAACGTACCCACAGCATGTACTTGTTGGCGGAAATTTCCGGAATCGCGCCAAGCTGTCCATCGATGGTCAAGCGCAGCATCTGGTAGACCTTGCCCTGCAACATTTGTTGGTAGCTGCCGGCGTGCGCCACCATCGGGGCGGCGCGCCCGGATTCGCGCAACAGACGCAGTACCAGATTGATCGCGCCGAACAGCGGTGCCATCGGTGCAAACCAGGCGGCGATGTCATCGAAGCGTTTTTGGGGCGGGCCCTGCTGCCACGCGTAATACGATGGCAAATCAAATTCGCAGGCCCCGCCGGGAATGATGGTGCGTCCGCGGATGCTCATCAGCCATTCATTGTCGCGCACGTTCTGGCCGGTTTTGCCTTGGGCAGCGATTAATGCGCTGCTGATCTGGTCGAGTTCGGCGAGTACGGCGTCGAGGCGTTCGGGTTGCACGTTCGGATTTGAACGGAAGCCCATCAAGGTCTGCTTTTGTCGTTCGAGTTCCTGCAAGAGATCCGATTTCAGATCAGCGCGACCGGCCACTTCAAGCATCTCGAAAATCGTGGAGAGCGCGACGTGGTGTTGCAGCGGGTGTTCCTGGTGCAGGAAAAAAGCAAATTTTTCGTACAGGTCTTCGAGTCGCAGCAACGTGCGAATACGCTCATTGAAAGGGTATTCGTAAACAATCAAAATGGCATCCCTAAAAAGTTCGGCAACCGATACTGGCATGATTCTGAACGATGCAGCGTGAAATTACAAACGCAGACATGCGCCGGCGTCACGGCGACGCGGCCAGCGCGCAGTACAGCGCATGCAGACGCTCGACCTGCGGTACCAGCGCAGCCGTATCGCCATCATTGCAGATCAGGTCATCGGCCGCCGCGTGCCGTTGTGCGCGCGTGGCCTGGGTCGCCATGATGGCATGAACCTGCTCTTCAGTGAGGCCATTACGTTGCATGACACGTGCGATTTGCAGTTTTTCCGGACAATCAACGACCAGAATGCGCGTGACCCGTTCGCGCCAGTGGCCGGACTCCACTAACAGCGGCACCACGAAGAGTGTGTACAGGCCGGTTGCCTGCGCGGCGGCGCGCGCCACTTCCTGTCTGATCAGCGGATGCAGGATCGCTTCGAGATTTTTTTTGGCGACCGGATCACTGAATACCCGGTCGCGCATCATCGCGCGGTTCATCGCCCCATCTGCTTGCAGGAATTGCGTACCAAACGACCTGGCGATGGCTGGCAGTGCAGTACCGCCGGGCTCGGTCAGATGGTGTGCAATCAGATCGGCATCAATCAATGTGACGCCGCGTTCAGCGAACAGGTCCGCAACGGTACTCTTGCCGCTGCCGATACCGCCGGTCAGACCGACTGAAAAATCGCCGGAGCCGGCGACGGTCACGCCAGCCACTGCATGTACGACCGCGTCAGGGCCTGGCCCGCTAGCAGAGCCAGCAGCCCGGCTGCGGCCAGATACGGTCCGAACGGGATCGGATTATCCCGTCCGTGCTTGCCGAACAGGATCAGGCAGAGGCCGACTACGGCACCAACGAGTGACGACAGCAGGATAATCAGAGGCAGCATTTGCCAGCCCATCCAGGCACCTAGCGCAGCAAGTAACTTGAAGTCGCCATAGCCCATGCCCTCCTTGCCGGTCAGCAGTTTAAAAACCCAGTAGATCGTCCACAGGCACAGATAGCCGGCAACGGCACCGATGACGGCATCACTGAGCGGCACGAAGGTAGCGTGGATGTTCAATAACAAGCCGATCCACAGCAACGGATAGGTCAGATCATCCGGCAGCAACTGGGTGTCGGCATCAATGCCGCTCATCGCAATAAGTAGCCAGGCAAAGATCAGCGCCGCCAGGCCGGTGATCCCTGCACCGAAATGCCAGATCAGCGCGGCCGACATCAGCGCCGTGAACAATTCGACGAGCGGGTAGCGCGCCGAAATCGGTTCCTTGCACTGCTTGCATTTCCCGCCCAGCGCCAGATAACTGATGACGGGAATATTCTCGATGCCGCTGATGGCGTGGTGACAATGCGGACAGGCTGAGCGCGGCAACATCAGGTTGTAGCGGTCGGTGTGCGGCAACGGCCGCCCGCTTTCACTGGCGACATAATTATCGGATTCACGTTGCATCATCTTCGGCATCCGATAAATGACAACGTTCAGAAAACTGCCAATCAGCAAGCCGAGCAGACCGGCAATGGCCGCGCCCAACGCATTGCCGGGCGTCGCAAAAACTGCAAAATCCTGCATCAAACCACGGCTCCCAACTTAAAGATCGGCAAGTACATCGCAATAACCAGACCACCAATGATGACACCGAGAACGACCATGATCAGCGGTTCCATCAGGCTGGAAATGGCGGCGACGGCATCATCGACTTCGTTTTCATAGAAGTCGGCGACCTTGCCCAGCATATTGTCGAGCGAGCCTGACTCTTCGCCGATCGAAACCATCTGGGTCACCATGTTCGGGAAGACGTTGGCGTTTTGCATCGCCACCGTGAGGCTGGTGCCGGTGCTGACTTCGGACTGGATTTTCTTGGTCGCATCGAGATACACGGCGTTGCCTGCTGCTCCGCCGACCGAATCGAGTGACTCGACTAACGGTACGCCGGCGGCGAACATAGTCGCGAGCGTGCGCGTCCAGCGCGCGATGGTCGCTTTGCGGATGACCGCACCAAAGATCGGTGCTTGCAGCAGCGCCCGGTCCATGAAGCGCTGGACTTTGAGCGAGCGCCGCCAGGACTGGAAAAACAGGTAGACGCTACCAAAAAGCAGGCCGAAGATCAGATACCAGTAGGACACGAAAAAATCCGAGATCGCCATCACGATCAGCGTTGGTCCAGGTAAATCTGCACCGAAGCTCTTGAATACTTCCTTGAAGGCGGGGACGACGAAAATCATGATCACGGCGGTGACGACAAAGGCAACGACCAGAATCGAGATCGGATAAAACAGCGCCGACTTGATCTTGCCTTTGATGGCGATTGTCTTTTCCTTGTAGATCGCCAGTCGGGTCAGCAAGTCTTCCAGGATACCTGCCTGTTCGCCGGCACCGACCAGGTTGCAGAACAGCGGATCGAAATACAGCGGGAATTTACGGAAGGCCTGATTCAGGCTGGTACCGGTTTCGACATCACTTCGGATTTCCATGATCAGCTTTGACATCGACGGATTGGCATGGCCCTTGGCAACGATATCAAACGATTGCAGCAACGGTACGCCGGCCTTCATCATCGTGGCCAATTGACGGGTGAACAGGCTGATGTCCTTGTCGGTAATTTTTTTGCCGCCACGGAAGT
The DNA here is from genome assembly GCF_035019065.1 of Actimicrobium sp. CCI2.3. Lineage (NCBI taxonomy): Bacteria > Pseudomonadati > Pseudomonadota > Betaproteobacteria > Burkholderiales > Oxalobacteraceae > Actimicrobium > Actimicrobium sp. CCI2.3. The sequence continues at coordinate 50,882 of NZ_JASJWR010000014.1, forward strand.
TTTTTTTCTTGACCTTGGTAGTCATGACGCCCTGGCGGCGCAGTGTTGCATTGACGATGGCTTCGCCGTTGGCGCGCATTTCGCCGCGGACCATCTTGCCCGCCTTGTCCTTGCCTTCCCAGGCGTAGATTGATTCCTTGACGGCCAGTGACCCACCTGTTTTTCGGGCTGCGGTTGCCATGATTACTCCTGGGTTATTCTTGATTACTCATTGGTACTGACAAGGATTTCCTCGAGGCTGGTCAAGCCCTGCCTGACCTTCACGAGGCCTGACTGGCGCAGTGTGCGCACGCCGTCAAGCTTGGCTTGCGCTTCGATTTCAAGGGCGGTGCCATGACTCAGGATGATCCGCTCTATGTCTTCGGTGATCGGCATGATCTGGTAGATGCCGAGTCGTCCTTTGTAACCGCTGCCACTGCAGCGCTCGCAACCGACGGCCTTGTTGGGTGTCCACTTGCCATCGATATCCTCCGCACTGAAGCCGGCTTCGAGCAGGACTTCATTGGGGATATCGGCCGCGATCTTGCAGGTGCAGAGCCGGCGCACCAGCCGCTGCGCGGTGATCAGGATCACTGATGAGGCAATATTGAAGGGCGCGACGCCCATGTTCATTAGCCGTGTCAGCGTCGAGGGTGCATCGTTGGTATGCAGGGTCGAAAAGACCATGTGGCCGGTTTGCGCCGCCTTGATCGCGATATCGGCGGTTTCGAGATCACGGATTTCGCCGACCATGATGATGTCCGGATCCTGGCGCAGGAAGGCTTTCAGTGCGACGGGGAAGGTCAGGCCCGCCCGGTCGTTGATGTTGACCTGGTTGACGCCGGGCAGGTTGATTTCTGCCGGGTCTTCGGCCGTGGCGATGTTGATGCCGGGCTGGTTCAGGATGTTCAGGCAGGTGTACAGCGAGACCGTCTTGCCCGAACCGGTCGGGCCAGTGACCAGCACCATGCCATACGGCCGCTGGATTGCGTTCATCAGCGTTTCTTTTTGGTCGGGATCGTAGCCGAGTGCCTCAATGCCCATTTGCGCTTGCGAACCGTCGAGAATACGCATGACGATTTTTTCACCAAACAGGGTCGGCAGGGTGCTGACACGAAAGTCGATCGAACGTGTCTTGCTCAAGACGAGCTTCATGCGGCCGTCTTGCGGTACCCGCTTCTCGGAAATATCGAGCTTGGAAATGACCTTGATGCGCGAGGCGAGTTTTTCCTTGACGGCCAACGGTGGCTGGGCGATTTCGCGCAGCACGCCGTCGACGCGAAAACGGATCCGGTAGAACTTTTCAAAGGGTTCGAAGTGCAAGTCGGATGCGCCCATGTTGATGGCGTCGAGCAGCATTTTTTGCAGGAACTTGACGATCGGCGCGTCATCGATGTCGGTCAAGCCGGGATCGTTCTGACTGACCGTTTCTTCGATGGCGAAGTCGATGTCGAGGCCGTCACCACTGATGTCATTGAGATAGGTTTCTGCGCTCTTGCCGAACAGCTCGATGAGCTGGAGCAGACCCGTGTGTTCGACGATAACGGGTTCGACCGTCAGTTCGGTCTGGAATTTGATCTGGTCGAGGACTGCCGTATTGGTAGGATCCGAGATCGCGATCGAAATCTTGTTGCCGCGCTTGGCAAGCGCAATGACGCGCTGGCTTTGCATGAGCTTGTTATCGATGACGCCTTCCGGCCGCAGTGCCATATTAAACAGCGAGAAGTCGAGTAACGGATAGCCGAACGTCTCGGAACAAAAATTGGCCAGCGACCGTGCATCGATGATGCCCGACGAGATCAATGCGTCGATGAACTGGGTCTTGTCGGTACTGGCTTGTTTGCTGAGGGTCTCGGCTTGCACTGCCGACAGGCGACCGGCCTGGAGTAATGCGCGCGCCAGCCCCGACATGGATGTGTTGGAAATCGGGTTGGGCAACACTGCAGCCATAAATTTATCAATTCAATGTTGGATCGGAATCCGGTGTGGTGTGTCTGTTCTACTGGTATTACTGATACTGAACTTCGATGATGCCTACAGGCACTCTCAATGTAAAGGTATTGCCAGCGTTGACTAGTTTTGGTCGTGGGTGTGTCGCGACAAATTATCCGAATCGGGTCGGGTTACCGGAAGCTGTTGCGGGTCGCTGCAATTTGACGACCTTGATCGACTGGTTTTTCACCTGGACGATTTCGATCACGCAGTCATTGAGTTTCAGGCACACGCTGGCCTCGGGAATATCCTGCAGGTACTCCAGCAGCAATCCGTTGATTGTTTTCGGACCATCGAGTGCGAACCGCAAGTCCAGCTGCTTGTTAATGTCGCGCAGCGTAGTGGATCCTTCGAGCAGACAGGTGCCGTGTTCGTCCCAGCTGACATTGTCGGCGCGTGCCGCTGCCGGCGTTGACGTCGTGAATTCACCGATCATTTCTTCGATGATGTCTTCCAGCGTGACCAGGCCCTGCACTTCGCCGTATTCGTCGACGATGATGGCAAGCCGTTCATGGTTCTCCTGAAAGTACTGCAGTTGCATCAGCACGTCGGTATCTTCCGGGATGAAGTACGGTGGCGTCAGCAGCGCGCGGAAATGATCGATGGTCAGTTCTTCGTCTTCATTGAGCAAGCCAATGGCCTTGCGTACATGGAGGATGCCGATGATCCGGTTGATCTCGCCGTCGTGGACGGGCAGTTTGTTGTGATAGCAGGTCGTGAGTTGACGCTTGATCTCGTCGATGCTCTGTGCCAGGTTCAGTGACTCGATCTGGGCCCGCGGTGTCATCACGTCCTCGACTGACATATGTTCGAGGTCGAACAGGTTGAGCAGAATGCTCTGGTGTTTTTTTGGAATGAAATTACCACCTTCGAGCACCATCGAGCGCAGCTCCTCCGGGGACAGTTTGTGGTCGCGCTTGGTCTCCTTGCGGATGCGCAGCGCGCGTAGCAGAGCCGTGACGAACAGGTTGACGAACCAGATCACCGGCTTGCTGACCGCCATCAGTGGCTTGAGTACAAGTGCTGCCGGTAGCGCAATGCGTTCCGGGAAGGTGGCACCAATGATCTTGGGGGCGATTTCCGCAAACACGATCAGCAGGAAGGCGACCGCACCGGTGGTGATGGCAAGGACGGCTTCTTCGTGGCCAAAAGTGGCAATGGCGATGGTGGTGACTAGCGCGGTTGCCAGCGCATTGATCAGCGTATTGGCGATCAGCACCAGTGACAGAACCTGATCGGTGCGATCAAGCAGCCACAGCGTCGTCATGGCCGCATGGCTGCCGCGCTTGGCCAGATGACGCAGGCGATGACGATTGGCCGACATCAGCGCTGTTTCGGCCATTGCAAAAAAAGCAGACAGTATGATCAGGCAGACGAGCGTTAGTAGTAGCGCCCAGAATGGAACGGTATCCAAAGAGTCATCGCAAAGAAATGAACAGCATGAAGAACATGGCCGCAGTGATGTTGGTACGCATCACCAGGTCATGGCCAGTAAGGTAGAGCACTGCGTGCGCTTGGAACTGACTTGGATCAATGATTGCGGTCGACGGCGAACGTGCACAAGTCTAGCAGCGAAGTTTTGTACTGGCTATCAGGTAATCCGGCAATCGACTCGCTGGCGCGGGCGGCTGCTTTTTCGGCTTCGTTGCGCGTGTAGTCGAGTGCACCTGAACTGCTGATCGCCGCCAGGATGACGTCAAAATGCTGTTCGTCGCCTTGTTCGATGCAGCTCCGGACCAGCGCGCGCTCTTCGGTACTGCCGTTGTGCATCAGATGAATCAGTGGCAGTGTCGGCTTGCCCTCGCGCAGGTCATCGCCGACATTCTTGCCAATATCAGCGGCGTTGCCGGAATAGTCGAGCACGTCGTCGATGAGCTGGAACGCGGTGCCGAGCGACCGCCCGTACTCAGCGGCTGCTTCCACATCCTGTTCCGACGCACCGGCAATGAGTGCGCCCAGCTGGGCGGCGGCTTCGAACAGTTTGGCTGTCTTCGACCGGATCACTTGCAGATAGCGCGCTTCGGTGACGTCGGGGTCATGCATGTTCAGCAGTTGCAGTACCTCGCCTTCGGCGATTACATTGGTGGCGTCCGACAGGATGCGCATGACCCGCATGTCGTCGACGGAGACCATCATCTGGAAAGCTCGTGAATAAACGAAGTCGCCGACCAGCACTGATGCGGCATTGCCGAACAGGGCATTGGCGGTCTGACGCCCGCGTCGCAATGACGATTCATCGACCACGTCGTCGTGCAACAAGGTCGCGGTATGGATGAATTCGACGACTGCCGCAAGATCATGGTGGCTGGTGCCTTGATAGCCAAAGGCGCGTGCCATCATCAATACCAGGGCGGGCCGAATGCGTTTTCCGCCGGCGCTGATGATGTATTCTGCTATCTGGTTGACCAGCGCGACCTCGGAGTGCAGTTGTCGGCGAATGACCAGATTGACGGCGTCCATATCGCTGGCAATGGCTTGCGTGGCGTGAGGACGTGTTGCGGAAGCTTGAGCAGCGAACAAGTTAGGCCTGATAAGTATCGGAAATTGCAGCGATTATACGATGACATGGGATTGGCACAGTGCTGGCGGCAGGAGTGTCGGCGCAAAGCATTCCTGATCAAATTTTGACCCGGTCGGAAACATCATGTATGATTTGCGGTTTTCCCGAATCCGCGTGTAGCATTTTGCGTTTCGTGCAGCGAGTTCAACGAGAAAAAGTCCCTTAATAATTGATGAGGTTTCATATGTACGCGGTCATAAAAACCGGTGGCAAGCAATACAAAGTTGTCGCTGGTGAAAAATTTAAAGTAGAACAGATACCGGCAGACATAGGTTCCGAAATCACCATTGATCAAGTGCTCGCAGTGGGCTCTGGCGAAACCATTAAATTTGGTGCGCCCTTGGTTGAAGGTGCTACGGTCCTGGTGACGGTTTTGTCGCACGGTCGACACGACAAGGTAAAGATTTTCAAGATGCGCCGTCGTAAGCATTACCAGAAGCACCAAGGCCATCGTCAGAACTATACCGAGTTGCAAATCGTCTCGATCAACGGCTGATTCAGCCACGTTGATCAGATAACCAGAATCCAAGGAGTTTGAAATGGCACATAAAAAAGGCGGCGGCACTACGCGCAATGGTCGTGATTCGGAATCAAAGCGCTTAGGCGTCAAGGTTTACGGCGGCCAGGCTATCAATGCAGGCGGCATCATCATTCGCCAGCGTGGTACCAAGACCCATCCTGGTGAGAACGTTGGTATGGGCAAGGATCACACCTTGTTCGCACTGATACCAGGCAAAGTTCAATTTGTGGTCAAGGGTGCTACCCAGCGTCAGTTCGTAACTGTCGTTCCTGCTTAATTTTCAAGCAGCAGCATCCAGCATCAAGCAAGGCGCAAGCCTTCAATCAAGAGGCTCTGCCAGCGGTAGAGCCTTTTTAGTTTATGGCGGGACATCATGAAGTTTATCGACGAAGCAAAAATCGAAGTCATTGCTGGTGACGGCGGCAACGGCGTCGCCTCCTTTTGTCGGGAAAAGTTCAGGCCGTTTGGCGGCCCAGACGGTGGTGACGGCGGCAAGGGCGGCACCATATGGGCTGTCGCGGATCGCAACATCAATACGCTGGTCGACTACCGGTTTTCCAAAATGCACAAGGCGCGCAACGGCGAAAATGGCCGCGGTGCGGATTGTTACGGCAAGGGCGCGGATGATATTTTCCTGCGCATGCCTGTTGGTACCCTGATCATCGATCATGTTAATGGCGAAGTCATCGCCGACATGACCGAGCACGGCCAGCAAGCCATGCTTGCCAAAGGCGGCGAAGGCGGCTGGGGCAACATCCATTTCAAGACATCGACCAACCGTGCGCCACGTCAAAAGGGCGATGGCAAGGAAGGCGAGCGACGCGAACTGCGGCTCGAACTGAAAGTGCTGGCTGATGTGGGCCTGCTCGGCATGCCGAACGCCGGCAAGTCGACATTCATCTCGGCGGTATCGAACGCCCGTCCGAAAATTGCTGACTACCCGTTCACGACACTGCATCCGAATCTCGGCGTGGTGCGCGTCAGCCACGAAAAGAGTTTCGTGATTGCCGACATTCCGGGTCTGATCGAAGGTGCGGCAGAAGGTGCCGGTCTGGGCATTCAGTTTCTGCGTCATTTGCAGCGCACGCGCGTGCTGCTGCACATCGTCGACCTGGCACCATTTGACTCGGTTGATCCGGTCAAGGAAGCCAAGGCGATCGTCAAGGAACTCCAGAAGTACGACGAATCCCTGTTCGACAAGCCACGCTGGCTGGTGTTGAACAAGCTCGATGTCGTGCCGGAAGACGAGCGCAAGAAGCGCGTCAAGGACTTCGTCAAGCGCTTTGGCTGGAAGGGTCCGACCTTCGAAATTTCGGCATTGAACCACGATGGTTGTCCGGAACTGGTCATTGCGATCTACAATTACCTGGCTGAACAGCGCGCACTCGAATATCGCGCTGAAGAAACCCAGATGTCCGAAGAGGCACGGCAGATCGTTTCGATCGACCCGGATGATCCACGCTTCAAGGTCATGGACTGAGTTTCAGGACTCTCCCCGGCGCGAGTTGTTCTCGCGCTTTTTTTACGCCTGCTGCAGCAAGCAACTCGCAGGTGATTTTTTGAGCGATGACCGATGACAGCAACAACACAACCGCAATCGCTGGTCCGTCAAGCCAAACGGCTGATTATCAAGGTCGGGTCGTCGCTGGTAACCAACGATGGCAAGGGCCTCGATCATGCTGCCATCGCGAATTGGGCAGCACAAATTGCGCAATTGCGTGCGCTTGGCAAGGAAGTGGTGCTGGTGAGTTCTGGTGCCATTGCCGAGGGCATGCAGCGCTTGCATTTCGACAAGCGACCAACCGGTATTCATGAATTGCAAGCCTGTGCGGCTGTCGGTCAGATGGGTCTCGCGCAAGTCTATGAAACCAGTTTTCGCGCACATGGCCTCGGTACGGCACAAGTTCTGCTCACGCATGCCGACCTGGCCGATCGTGAGCGCTACCTCAATGCCCGGTCGACGCTGTTTACGTTATTGCGTTTCGGTGTGGTCCCGGTCATCAACGAAAACGATACCGTGGTCACCGATGAGATCAAGGTCGGCGACAACGACACACTCGGTGCGCTGGTGGCGAATCTGATCGAAGGCGATGTCCTGATTATTCTGACCGACCAGCGCGGCCTGTACACGGCCGATCCGCGCAAGGACCCGCTGGCCAGTTTCGTCGAATACGGCAAGGCGGGTGATAGCGCGCTCGAAGCGATGGCCGGTGGGGCCGGCAGTAATATCGGCAGCGGCGGCATGCTGACCAAGATATTGGCGGCACGACGTGCAGCGACCTCGGGAGCACATACCGTCATTGCGTCCGGACGCGAGGACAACGTGCTGGTGCGATTGGCTGCCGGCGAGTCGATCGGCACCCAGTTGCACGCACAAACGGCCCAACTGACCGCACGCAAACAGTGGATGGCAGATCATTTGCAAACTGCCGGCAAGGTAGTGCTCGATGACGGCGCGGTCCAGAAATTGACTGGTGAAGGCAAGTCGTTGTTATCGATTGGTGTGGTGGCGGTCAGCGGCGAGTTTGGTCGCGGTGAAGTGATCACTTGCGTCGATCAGGCCGGCAAACCTGTCGCGCGCGGCCTGGCCAATTACACCAGTGCAGAAGCGCGCCGCATCATGCGGCGGCCCTCGTCGGAGATCCTGTCCATTCTCGGATTTGTCGAGCAGCCCGAGCTGATTCACCGCGATAACATGGTGCTGCTATAAGGTCTGGCGTCCCGGCTATTGCGAGAAATGCTTGATGATCGATTGGCCGGACTTCATGCGCCGGACGATGTCGCTGGCTTTGCCGGCAACCGTGCTGCCGTCACAAAAATAATCCTGTGCCAGCGCGGCATGCCGCCGGTTGGCCAGGTTGCCGCCGATTGGTTCCCACGCATCATTGCGCGAGCGTGACCAAGTGCCATCAGGCCGACCGAAGGCGTAGAGCTTTTTTTCCAGCGATGCGCAACGCAGTCCCTGGTAGCTGATGTTGAGCGCATCGCTGCTGCTGCGCGCCACCATGACATAACGGATCACCCCATCGGCACCGACGGTCAGTGTCTCGGGGGCGACCGAGAAGGTCTGGGTCGCCGTTGCACTGACATCGAACGGAATCAGCTTCGCCATGTCCGGCATTGACGGAAGATGGACGGCAATTTCTTGCCACGTCTTGCCGGTATCGTCAAATTCCTCATCGAAACTGGCTTGCGCGTGGGCACCTGCTTGGGCCAGCAGCAGCACGATCGCCGTAGCGATGGTCGCACTCTGATGCCGGAGAGGGGTCGTGTTCATGTCGGCTTCATTCATGGTCGGGAGGTTCGGGCAGGCTGGGTAGCGACGGCAACGCATTGTCGTCGACCTCATCCATGCGCTGGTGACGGTGTGGTGGCCGTGCCTGCACGTCGATCAACGGACGTAACAGATAGCGCGATAGTTCCTGCAGCGCACGCTGATACACATCCCGCTTGAATTCGATGACGACATCGAGCGGCACCCAGTAATCATGCCATCGCCACGCATCGAATTCCGGATGGCTGGTCAGGCGCAAGTTAACATCGCAGTCGCGACCCACCATCCGCAGCAGGAACCAGATCTGCTTCTGGCCGCGATAGTGGCCGCGAATGTCGCGCTTGATAAAGCGGTCGGGCACCTCATAGCGTAGCCAGTCGCGCGTGCGACCGACTATCTTGACGTGCTCGGCACGAAGCCCGACCTCTTCTTCGAGTTCGCGGAACATCGCCTGCTCTGGTGTTTCGCCGTATTTGATTCCGCCCTGGGGGAACTGCCACGAGTGCTCTCGAACCCGTTTTCCCCACCACACCTCATTGTGGGTGTTGAGCAGAATGATGCCGACGTTCGGGCGAAAGCCTTCACGATCAAGCATTAGTGCACCTCGAAACTTTCTGCGGCCCGGTGCGCCGATCTCTGATTCGCCTCATCTGCGCTCAAGAAAAATTGTCTGCCACGGCGTTGCTGCGGCAGTCGATCAACTCAAATGCTGCCTAATGTGCGAAGAGTGGGCGCATAGGCCAACTAATCCTTTAAAATTGGAACCGATTATAACCCTCTCTTTTTAAAAAGAATTCATCGTCATGCGCGCCTCCCGATTTTTTATTTCCACCCTTAAAGAAGCCCCTGCCGACGCAGAAATCGTCAGTCATCAATTGATGATGCGGGCCGGCATGATCAAGCGTCTCGGTTCCGGGATCTATACCTACATGCCGATGGGGTTGCGTGTGATCCGCAAAGTCGAAGCAATCGTGCGCGAAGAAATGAACCGTGCCGGTGCGGTCGAGCTGCTGATGCCGGTCGTGCAACCGGCCGAACTGTGGCAGGAGACCGGCCGCTGGCAGGAATACGGTCCCGAACTGATGCGCGTCAAAGACCGCCATGGCCGCGATTTCATCATCCAGCCGACCTCCGAAGAAGTCATCACCGACATCGCCCGTACCGAGATCAAGTCGTATCGGCAGTTGCCAGTCAATTTTTATCATGTCCAGACCAAGTTCCGCGACGAGCGCCGGCCACGTTTTGGCTTGATGCGCGGACGCGAATTCACGATGAAGGATGCGTATTCGTTTGATCGTGATCCAGCCGGCATGAAGCAGTCATACCAGATCATGTTCGATGCCTATGTACGGATCTTCACGCGCTTTGGCCTTGGCTTTCGCCCGGTCGCGGCCGACAACGGCGCCATCGGAGGTTCCGGGTCGCACGAATTCCATGTCATCGCCGATACAGGTGAAGATGCCATCGTCTATTGCCCGACCTCCGATTACGCCGCCAACATGGAAGCCGCCGAAGCCGCACCCATCGCCACGCCGCGCGCGGCTCCTGCACAGGATCTGGTCAAGACCGCGACCCCTGGCAAAGCCAAGTGCGAAGACGTCGCCGCGCTGCTGGGCGTGCCACTGCAGCAAACCGTGAAATCGCTGGTGCTGACGGTCGATACCGAAACCGACGGGGTCATCGTCGACAAGCAAGTCTGGCTGTTGTTGCTGCGCGGCGACCATGACCTCAACGAAATCAAGGCCAGCAAAGCGCCTGGACTCGCTGGCTACCGGTTCTCGACCGAGGCCGAAATCATCGAATACTTTGGCACGCCACCGGGTTATCTCGGTCCGATCAATACCGTCAAGCCCGTGCATGTGGTGGCCGATTTGAGCGTCGCGCACATGAGCGATTTCATCTGCGGTGCGAATGCAGTCGACTTCCATTTCACCGGCGTCAACTGGGGCCGCGATGTGCCGGAACCCGTCAGCTTCGACTTGCGCAATGTGGTTGCCGGTGACGCCTCGCCGGACGGCAAGGGCGTACTGGCGATCCAGCGCGGCATCGAAGTGGGTCATGTCTTCCAGCTCGGAACGCGCTACTCGGAAGACATGAAAGCCACTTTCCTCGATGAAAACGGCAAGCCACAGTTGCTGCAGATGGGTTGTTACGGCATCGGTGTCACGCGCATCCTGGGTGCGGCGATCGAACAGAATTTCGATGACAAGGGCATCATCTGGCCGGTATCGATTGCCCCGTTTGAAATCGTGCTGTGTCCGATGGGCTACGATCGCAATGAAGCTGTCAAGGCTGCCGCAGATACCTTGCTGGCCGACTTGCTGGCCGCCGGTATCGATGCCATTCTCGATGACCGTGGCGAACGCCCGGGTGCGATGTTCGCGGACTGGGAGCTGATCGGCGTGCCACACCGGATGGTCATCGGCGACCGTGGCCTCAAGGACGGCAAGCTTGAATATCAGGGTCGGCGTGAAACCGCCGCAACAGCGGTCGACCTGGCCGACGCCGTGGCTTTTGTCCGGGCGCGCTTGCTGGCATAGGATTGTGCTTCGCTGACGGAACGTTCTGTCTCTTGCTGCCACTTATCGACGTTGGAATATTGGAACGTTGGAATGTGGCAGCGCAGAACAAGTTCGAGGACATTGAAATCCGGAGAAAAGATGAAAGTAATCCTGAAGCTGGCGGTGGTGATGCTCTTGCTGAACACCGGCAGTACTTGGGCAGGCAACCAGAAAGAAGAGGCGATGGCCGACTCGGTCCGGCTTGCGTTGTCGCACGCCATCACCGGGTCAGCGCCGATGAAAGTGCGCATCACCGATATCGAGGAGCGTATCCGCTATCTGGCCTGGCTCGGCGAGATGTCCGATCGTCTGAAAAAGAAATTGCCCGATGTGCAGGTGCGTCTGGAGTTCCTTGAAACGGTCTGGTACGAAGCCCGCCGCGCAGGTCTCGATCCTGCCATGGTGCTGGGGCTGATTCAGGTTGAATCAGCCTTTCGCAAATACGCCCTGTCACCGGTTGGCGCGCATGGCTACATGCAAGTCATGCCATTCTGGTCGCGCGTGATCGGCGATAGTGACCGCCGCAAACTGTTCAACATGCAGGCCAACCTGCGCTACGGATGTTCGATTTTGCGCATGTATATCGACATGGAACGCGGCGACTTGTACCTTGCTCTGGGACGCTACAACGGCAGTCGTGGCCGGCCTGAATATCCGAACGCCGTGCTGTCCGCCTGGCATAAATGGAAATTTAATAGCGCCTGATTTAACCGAAAATCAGGTCTTGTCCGATCGTCATCAAGCTGTCACGCGCGCTACATAAACTCCTGATTTTTAACAGGAGTGAACCATGCGCATTCGTTTGATTGGCTTGCTGATTTCCTCGGCTTGCGGGCTTGCCGCCTGCGGAACGTCGGTAACATCCACTGTCGCCCCCCCTAAAAACGTGATTCTTTTTCTTGGCGACGGGTATGGCATGGTGCCAATGACTGCCGCGCGCATTTATGCAGTGGGCGAAGATGGCGAACTGACCATCGACCAGTTTCCGGAAACCGCATTCGTCAAAACCTATTCGAATGATGCGCAAGTTACCGACAGCGCACCGTCGATGGCGGCTTACATGACGGGTGTCAAAACCAATAATGAAGTGATTTCGTCGAGTGCCGATACACATCCGACCGATGCCAACGGTAAAGCCTACCTGAGCGGTGCCGACAGTACCTGCCCGACTACGGGCAACGGGTCGTCCGTGACGACCTTGCTCGAACTGGCCAAAGCCGCCGGTCGTGGCACTGCCGTTGTTACTACAACCCGCGTCACGCATGCCACCCCCGCAGCAACTTACGCGCACGTCTGTCACCGCGATGCGGAGAACACGATTGCCGCGCAACTGGTTCCAGGCGGTGCCGGCTACAACGCCGCACTCGGCGCTGACGGCGTGGATGTGGTTCTTGGCGGCGGCTGGCAAAATTTCCTGCCCAAAGGCGCGGCAACCGGTTCGGCACGTAGCGATACGCGCGACCTGACTGCTGAAATGACAGCCAAGGGATATACCTACATTACCGACAAGGCCGGCCTTGATGGCGTGCCGACCACCACCACGAAATTGCTGGGACTGTTCACGGCAAGCCACATGAATTTCGACCTCGATCGCGATCCGGCCAAAGAACCTAGTCTGGCCCAGATGGCTGGCAAGGCGCTCGACATCGTCTCGAAAAACCAGAAGGGTTATTTCCTGATGGTCGAGGGCGGACGGATCGACCAGGCCCTGCACCCGACACTGGCGCGCAAGGCGCTGCAGGATGCCAAGGCTTTCGACGACGCGATCAACGCCACCATCGCCAAGGTACGCCTGACCGATCCGACGCTGGCCAACACACTGATCATCGTCACAGCCGACCATGATCACACGATGGTCATGAATGGCTACGCAGCATTGACCGGCAAAACGACCGATGCCAATCCCGGCATCCTCGGTTTGATGCGCGCTTACACCGATCCGAGCAAGCCAGCCAAGGATATTGACGGAAAGCCTTTCACCACGCTGGTGTTTGGTAATGGCGAAAATCGCGTGCAAGCCAATCGCAGCACGATGGCGGACCTGACCGACGCGCTGGTCTACGACAAAAACTACCATCAGGAAGCAGCGGTGCGCGTGCCTGCCGGCAGCGAAACGCATGGCGGTGCCGATGTCTTCCTTGGAGCGATGGGCCTCGGTGCCGACACGTTCCATGGCACGCTCGACAACACACAGGTCTTCACGCTGATGAAATCAGCGGCCGGACTTTGATCACGACATCACGGAGAACATCAACATGATCAAGAAACTGGTACTCAGCGCGACTGCCGCAAGTGTCGCCGCAAGCTTGGCTGTCGTCTTTGCTGCCCCGGCCATGGCCGCTGGCGAAGCCAAGAACGTGATTTTTTTCCTCGGTGACGGCATGGGTCCGGTCACCAAGACCGCCGCACGCATTTACAAATACAACGAAGCAGGCTCGCTGGGCATGGACACGATGCCGTACACCGCCCGCGTCAAGACCTACTCGCTGGATGCGCAAACGACTGACAGTGCACCGTCGATGGCGGCTTACATGACCGGTGTCAAGGAACGCAACGACGTCATTTCGATGAGTGGCGATACGATTGCGGTGGCACCTTCCAAGGATAGTGCTACCGGTGTCTCGAATGCGGTCACCAATTGCGCGGCCACCGGCAACGGAACGGCTGTCATGACGCTGACCGAATACGCGATTGCCCAGGGCAAGGCCACCGGCACCGTCACCACGGCGCGGTTGACACATGCCACACCGGCGGCGACTTACGCCCATTCTTGCCATCGCGACGCCGAGTATGAAATCGCCCGTCAGGCAATACCGGGCGGTAGCGGTTTCAATACAAAGCTGGGTGCAGGTCTGGATGTGATGATGGGCGGGATCAGTTATTACTGGCGTCCGTATGTGGCAGTCACCACGCCACGTGGACGGCCAGATGGTCGCGATCTGGTGGCGGAGTTGCAAGGCAAGGGCTACACCTTTGCCAGTGATCTGGCCAGCATGAATGCGGCACCGACCACGCCAGGCAGCAAGCTCATCGCGCTGTTCGACCAGGCGCTGGTCCAAGGTCATATGTCGTACGACGCGGACCGTAATCCGGCACTGGAGCCGAGCCTGGCGCAGATGACCACCAAGGCCATCGAATTACTTTCGAAGAATTCAAAGGGGTATTTCCTGATGGTCGAAGGCGGTCGTATTGACCACGCACTCCACGCTACCAATGCCCGCCGTGCGCTCGTCGACACCATTGCCTTTGATGATGCGATCAAGGCTGCGCTGGCGACGGTCGACCTGACCAACACGCTCATTGTTGTCACCGCCGACCACGACCATACGATGGCTTTTAACGGCTATGGCAAACGTGGCACGCCTATCCTCGGCAACAACATCAGCTACCAGACGGGCAAGCTGAGTCTCGATGCCGATGGCGTACCGTACTCGACGCTGGTATTTGGCAATGGACCCAATCGCAAGGATACCCGCGTGACAGTTGACACCAGCGTCGTCGAAGGTCTCGATTACCAGCAAGAATCGGTCATCCGGACCTCCAATGGTGGCGAGAGTCATGGCGGTGGCGATGTCCAGTTGTATGGTGCCGGTGCCGGAGCCAAGATATTCAAGGGAACGATCGATAACACCAAGGTATTTTCGCTGGTCAAGAGCGCTGCCGGCCTGTAATCGCGGTCGCAGTTCGATGGTGGCAGCGCTCTGCGCTGCCACTTTTTTCTATTTTGGAATCCAATGAAAATTTTTTCCGTAACACTGTTACTGCTGACTGCGACGATGACGGTGTATGCAGCACCGGCAGCACCGGCAACAGAATTGCCACCACTCGATGCCACCGTGACCTACGACAGCAAGTTCGTGTCGCATGCCGGCGTCACCGAAACACGTCAGTTCACCAATATCCTGATTCGTCGTCCCGGCCATGTCTGGATGGAGCGCATCTTGCCGGCACAAGCGCAGGAGCACGCCGAGGAACATGGCGGCCACAAGCACTTTGATTTTGAAACATCGACCCAGCACCTCACGCGTACCGCCACAGGTGCGATTCGCGCCGAGTATGTGGATCGCGGTCAGCGCCGTGTCGTCTTTGTGCCGCCGACCGAATACAGCGTCAGCGGTTTTGATGGTTCATGGGATAACGCGGCGGCGATGGTGTCGGAAAAAACCGTCAAGGCCATGGCGCTGTCAAAACGTGTCACGACCGTCGTTGATACCGAGTGGCGGGAAGAGTCGCGCAATGGCTGGTACAACCGGGTGCTCTGGTCGAATCGGGAGAAGATTGCGCTGGTCGTGGAGTCAGGCAAAACCGATGGCAGCACGACGCGCAGGACCGTGCTCGCACTGCGGCCGGCGACTCCCGATGCGGCATTGCCGTGGAAGCAGCTCGGTAGTTATGCCCAAATGGAGTACGACGACTTCATGGACTAATAGCCGATCGGCGACAGCCGGATGTCCGGAAATGAAAACGCCCGCTGCTTGCGGGCGTTTCGCTATCCGTGGTGCCAACGCACACCGGGCAATTTATTTCAGATGATCGGAGATCAGTTTGGTCATTTCAAACATCGAGACTTGTTTTTTGCCACCAAATACAGCGACCAGCTTGGCGTCACCATTGATCATGCGTTTGTTGGCGTCATCCTGCAGGGCATTTTTCTTGATGTATTCCCATACTTTCTTGGTCACTTCGGTCCGTGGTAGCGGATCGGCACCGACAACGGCAGCCAGGACTGCCGACGGCGTCATCGGCTTCATGAAAGCAGCATTCGGTTTGCGCGCAACAACCGGTTTGGCGGCGGCGGGGGCCTTGGTTGCGGCTTTTTTTACGGCGGCTTTGGCCGGCGCTGCCTTGATTGCTGTCGCCGGTTCAGCGGCTGCGGGTTTTTTTGCTGTTGCCATCTTCAAAGCTCCTTCACGAATTTTTCGGTCGATGCGCCGTTTCACGCAGCGCTTATAGTGGTGGGGATTTTCCGGTCACGCAAGCATTTTTTGAGTCTTTGTAGCGCACTTGTTTGCATGTATTCACAGTGGAAATCCTTGTCCAGCGCCACTTCCCTGCCAATTCGATCGTACCTTTGCCGCGGTCTTGCCGCTGTCCTGCCGGTGCAAGTCGGGTGACCGCAAGTTGACTTCCTGCTGGCTTCAGCGCATTCCGCCGCCTGGCATCATGCCTTTCATGCTGCGCATCATTTTCATCATCCCGCCACCTTTGAGCTTTTTCATCATGGTCTGCATCTGGTCGAATTGCGCCAGCATGCGATTGACTTCCTGCACCTGCACGCCAGCGCCGTTGGCGATACGGCGCTTGCGGGTCGCCTTGATGATTTCCGGCTTGGCGCGTTCCTGTTTGGTCATCGAGTTGATGATGCCTTCCATGCGACGTACCTGCTTGTCGGCATTGCCCATGTTGGCACCGGCAGCGGCTTGCTGGAATTGCGCCGGCAGCTTGTCCATCATGCTGGCCATGCCGCCCATTTTTTTCATTTGTCCGAGTTGGGCCTTGAAGTCGTTCAGGTCGAAGCGTCCGCCCGATTTGATCTTCTGTGCCATATCCTGCGCGGCCGCCATGTCGACGCCTTTTTGCGCTTCTTCGACCAGCGCCAGGATGTCGCCCATACCGAGGATGCGGTTGGCCATCCGTTGCGGATCGAAGGCTTCGAGACCGTCGAGTTTTTCGGCCGTGCCGGCGAACTTGATTGGCTTGCCAGTGATGTGGCGCACCGACAGTGCCGCACCGCCGCGAGCATCGCCATCAAGCTTGGTCAGGACGATGCCGGTCAGCGGCAACGTGTCGTTGAAGGCCTTGGCGGTATTGATCGCATCCTGGCCCAGCATCGCGTCGACCACGAACAGCGTTTCGATCGGCTTGACGGCGGCATGCAGCGCCGCGATC
This sequence comes from Actimicrobium sp. CCI2.3, assembly GCF_035019065.1. Taxonomy (NCBI): domain Bacteria; kingdom Pseudomonadati; phylum Pseudomonadota; class Betaproteobacteria; order Burkholderiales; family Oxalobacteraceae; genus Actimicrobium; species Actimicrobium sp. CCI2.3. The sequence continues at coordinate 67,657 of NZ_JASJWR010000014.1, forward strand.
TCGGCCATCATCTCGGCATCAATACCTAGCCGACCGGCGGTGTCGATGATCAGCACATCGTGATAGTGGCGCTTGGCAAAGTCGAGTGCTGCCAGCGCAATATCGACCGGCTTGTCAGTGGTCAGTGACGGAAAGAAGTCGGCACCGACTTGCGCCGTGACCGTCTGCAACTGCCCGATTGCGGCCGGACGATAGACGTCGGCCGACACGGTCAGGACTTTTTTCTTGTGCTTTTCTTTGAGGAATTTGGCCAGCTTGCCGACGGTGGTGGTCTTGCCGGCACCTTGCAGACCGGCCATCAGGATCACGGCCGGTGGCTGCGTCGCAAAACTCAGCAGTGAGGCTTCGGGACCAAGGTCGCCGCCCATCATTGCCGCCAGTTCGCGCTGCACCACGCCCACCAGTGCCTGACCTGGTGACAGCGAACCGATGACTTCCTCGCCCATCGCCTTGGTCTTGACCTTGGCAATGAAGTCGCGCACCGCCGGCAGGGCGACGTCGGCTTCGAGCAGCGCCAGGCGCACTTCGCGCAGCATCTCGGCAGTATTGGTTTCCGTCAGGCGGGCTTCGCCGCGCATGGTCTTGACGACCTTGGCAAGGCGTTGGGTCAGATTGTCTAGCATCGGAGGGCGATCGAAAAAAGAGTGCGGTGAAAGGGCGCGGCATGTCGCGCGGGTTGACCGCATTTTACCCGATGCGACTGGCGCATCGATAGCCATTGGCTGCGCGAAAATCCGGACTGCTGCGGCGGCAGGTGTGCGGATTCCCGCTCAAACCCGCTGGCTTACCGTATTCTTCTGACGGTCACACAACGCTTGCGCCGAGAATCACCGCGCTGGCACGAAGTCTGCATTGTGCACAATACAATTCAATCAACAGGAGACCAGCATGTCCAAAAAAATATTCCCGCAACTGTGCTTTGCCGTTGCCATTGCCGGTACGGCGATGTCGGCTCAGGCGCAAGAAGTGATCCGTCTTGGCAATCTGAAACTCGCGCATTTTGGTGCCGTGTCCTACATCAAGGAAATCGCGCCGCAGTGTGGCATCAAGATTGAAGAGCGCACCTTCGCCAAAGGCCTCGACGTGATGCAGGCCATCATCGCCGGTGAACTCGATGTCGGTGCCACCGCATCCGAAGCGGCTATCGCCGGTCGCGCCAATGGCACGCCGATCTACATCGTGGCCGGTTTCGCCAAGGGCGGTGCGCAGCTGGTCGCCCGTCCGGATGCCGGCATCAAGTCGGTCAAGGACTTGAAGGGCAAGAAAGTCGGCGTCACCCGTGGCGGTATCCAGGAAGTCTTGCTGGCGGCCGAACTGGGCCAGAATGGGTTGACTTCGTCGGATTCACCGGGCAAGGATGTACAGCTGATCTATCTGGCTTATCCCGACCTGAACCAGGCGCTGCTGGGCAAGAACCTCGACGCCATCATGCAGACCGAACCGCAGTCGTCACAGGCGATCAACAAGGGTTTCGGTGTCGGCGTGATGAAGCCGTATGACACGCCCATCGGCGAGCCGGTGCGCACGCTGGTCATGACCGAGAAGTTCTACAAGGAAAACCGCCCTGCCGCCGAGAAGTTCATGCGCTGTTTCGTGCAGGCGACCAAGACCTTCATCGACACCAAGGGCGCGGCCGAAAAGTATGTGACCGAAACCATCTTCAAGGGTCAGATCAGCAAGGAAGATTTCAATGACGCGATCGGCAATTCGCCGTACTCGTTCGACATCACGCCCGAGCATATCCAGACCACCACCGACATCATGTTCAAGTACGGCGTCGGTCGCATGTCCAAGCCGCCGGTAGCCAAGGATTTTGTCAAGACCGACTTGCTCGATCTGGCCAAAAAATCCCTGAACGTCAAGTAAGGATCGCGTCATGGCAAATTTCAACTGGCGTCAAGCCGGCACCGGGGTGATCGTCCCCGTTGTTGCCATCGCCATCTGGCAAACTTTTTCGTCGATGGGCTGGGTCAATGCGCTGGTGTTGCCGTCGCCGTATGCGGTGCTGCACAAGTGGTTCGAGTATCTGCTGCCGCTGACGCCGTACTCGGCGGACTCCGGCAGTTGGCTCAAATGGGCGTTCTCCGGTGAGCTCCTCATCGACACGTTCAACAGCATGTACCGGGTTGTGGTCGGCTTTCTGGTGGGTGCCGGTCTGGCCTTGCCGCTGGGCTTGTCGATGGGTGCGAGCAAGCGGGTCTACGCCTGGCTCAATCCGCTGATGCAGGTGCTGCGGCCGATTCCACCGATCGCGTATATCCCGCTGTCGATCTTGTGGTTCGGTCTGGGCAATCCGCCGGCGGTGTTTCTGATCGCCATCGGCGCGTTCTTCCCGGTGCTCATCAACACGATTGCCGGCGTGCGCAATGTCGACAGCATTTATCTGCGTGCTGCGCGCAATCTGGGTGCCAGTCAGAGCACGCTGTTCCTGCGCGTGATGTTGCCGGCATCCGTGCCGTACATCCTGTCGGGCGTGCGGATCGGCATTGGTACGGCCTTCATCGTCGTCATCGTGGCAGAAATGATCGCCGTCAATAACGGTCTGGGTTTCCGCATCCTCGAAGCGCGCGAGTACTTCTGGTCCGACAAGATCATTGCCGGCATGATCAGTATTGGCATGCTGGGTCTGGTCATCGATCTGGCCGTAACACGCCTGAACAATCATTTGCTGCGCTGGCATCGTGGTCTGGAGAATTGAAATGAGTGCATCCCCTATCAGCATTACCGGCGTCAACAAGATCTTTACAACCGTCGATCACGACGTCATCGCGCTGCAAAACATCAACCTCGAGATTCCGAGCGGTCAGTTCGTCTGCCTGCTGGGGCCATCCGGTTGCGGCAAGTCGACCTTGCTCAACGCGGTCGCCGGCTTTGCGCTGCCGACTTCGGGCAGCATCGTCACCGGCGACACCGCCGTGACCGGGCCGGGTCCGGATCGCGGCATGGTGTTTCAGGAGTACGCGCTATTCCCGTGGATGACGGTCGCAGAAAATGTCGCCTTCGGTCTTGAAATCAAGGGCATGGGCAAAGCCGACATCGACGTGCGCGTGCGGGCCCTGCTGGAGACGCTGGGCCTGAAGGATTTTGGTAGCCGCTTCCCGAAAGACCTGTCCGGCGGCATGCGCCAGCGCGTGGCCATCGCCCGTGTGCTGGCGCTGGATTCGCCCATCATGCTGATGGACGAGCCGTTTGGTGCGCTCGATTCCCTGACCCGGCGCACATTGCAAGATGAGTTGCTGCGCATCTGGGCCGAGCTGAAAAAAACCATCCTGTTCGTCACCCACAGCATCGAGGAAGCCATCTATCTGGCCGATCGCATCGTCGTGATGACGTACCGGCCGGGTACGGTCAAGCGCGACATCCTGGTCGACTTGCCGCGCCTGCGCGATCCGTCGTCCGCCGAATTCAATGCCCTCAAGCGTGAACTTGGCCAGCTGGTGATGGAAGAGCAGCAACGCCATCAGCATGATGAAATCAGGATGGCTGCGGTCGATTAATGCGTGCGCTGTCAACCCGGCACCGGTTGCTGCTGGCTGTCGCCGGTGCGCTGGTGCTGGTCGGCCTGACCTATTGGCTCGCTGCGCGGATGGTGCGCAGCGAGATGGACCAGCAGAGCGAACGGCAGTTGCAGGTCATCGGGCTGGACTTGCAATCGATGCTCGAAAAATTCGAGACGCTGCCTTTTTCGCTGTCGGTCCATCCGGACATGGCAACGGCATTGCAGCAGCCCGCCAACGCAGCAGCCGTCGCACATGCCAATCAGACTCTGCAAACCGTCCAGCGCCAGGCTCGTGTTGCTGCCATCTACCTGATGGATCCGCAAGGATTGACTATCGCGGCAAGCAACTGGAACGACTCCCAAAATTACATTGGCCGCAACTTCGCTTTCCGGCCGTATTTTCGTGATGCGATCAATGGCCATGCCGGGCGCTTTTACGGGATCGGCAGCACGACCAGCGAGCCGGGATATTTCATTGCCCAGCCGGTCCATGCAAGCGGGCAGGGTGTGTCGGAGGGCGCACCGCTGGGTGTGCTGGCCGTCAAGATCAGTCTCGATGAAGTCGAGCGCACCTGGCAAACCAGTGAAGAACCGATCGTGCTGGCCGACAAGGATGGCGTGGTCTTCCTCGGCAACCGGCCCGCCTGGAAATATCGCAGTCTGGCTCCGATCGATGCGACGGCACGCGAAAAAATCAACGCGACGCTGCAGTATGTCGGCAAAACCATCACGCCGATCGCCAGCTTGCCGGCCTCCAGTCGCAACGGTTACGACGCCTCGGTGAAGCGTCCGGTCGGTCGGCTGGGCTGGCAACTGCGCCTGTTTCCGGCGCAATCACGCATTACGCGGGCGGCGCTGTTGTGGTCCGGCGCGATGACGCTGGTGTTGTTGAGCGTGATGCTGTCGTTATGGGCGCGTCATCAGCGTCGTCGCAGAATGGAAGAACGACAGGCGTCGCGGCACGCGCTGCAGCAGGCTGCCAAAGAACTCGACCGGCAAATCGCCGTGCGCACCGGCGAGCTAACGCAAGCAAACCGCGACCTCGGTGACAAGTACGCCCGCCTCGAACATGCCGAACGCCTGTTACGCACGACCCAGGACGAACTGGTGCAAGCCGGCAAACTGGCGATGCTGGGCCAGATGGCCGCCGGTGTCACCCATGAACTGAACCAGCCGCTGGCGGCGATCCGTGCCTTTGCCGACAATGCGGTGACCTTTCTGGAGCGTGGCCAGCCGGTTCAGGCCAGTGCCAACCTGTCGCACATCAGCGCGGCCAGCGCGCGCATGGGCATCATCATCGGCCAGCTCAAGGCCTTTGCTCGCAAGAGTCACGGGAGCGTCGCGGTAGTCGAACTGACGCCGTCGGTGCATGCCTCGGCATTGCTGCTGCAAGCCGAATATGACCGGCTCGGCGTGGTGCTGCAAATCGATATTGCCGAGTCACTGCAGATTACCGGTGACGCAGTACGTACCGAGCAAGTGCTGATCAACTTGTTGCGTAATGCGCTCGATGCGGTCGAGGAGGCCGAGGAAGCAGCACAGCAGCGTCGGGTAGCGCTGAGCGTGATGCGTGACGGCGACCACGCGCTGATCCGTGTGCGCGATTCCGGTCCGGGCATTCCCGACGAGGTCGCGGCACAACTGTTTGCGCCTTTTTTCACGACCAAACCCAGCGGCAAGGGACTCGGACTCGGGCTGGCGATTTCATCGTCGATCGTGCAGGCGATGCGCGGACAATTGTCGGCGCATAACTTGTCCGAAGGAGGCGCCGAATTCCAGTTGCGTTTGCCTCTGTATTCACCGATAGCGAAAAATTGACATGACCGCACAAATCACATCGCCAATGACCTCGCATCACGTCGTACTGGTCGAAGACGAAGCGACGCTGCGCCTGGCCACGGGTCAGACGCTGGAACTGGGCGGCTTTACCGTGGCGGCGTGTGCCAGTGCCGAACAGGCCGAGGGGTTGCTTGATCGTGATTATCCCGGTGTGCTGGTCACCGATGTACGCTTGCCGGGGCGCTCCGGTTTGCAATTGCTGGCGCAGGTCATGGCCATTGATGCCGATTTGCCGGTGGTACTGGTGACAGGCCACGGTGATGTCGAGATGGCCGTCGAGGCGATGCGCGCCGGTGCCTATGACTTTATTGAAAAGCCGTTTGCGTCCGAACGGTTGCTGGCGACCGTGCGACGGGCGCAAGAAAAGCGTGATCTGGTGCTGGCCAACCGGCGCTGGCAAGCGGCGTGGTTGCAGCAACCCGATGTGCCGCCGCTGCTCGGGCAATCGGCTGCAATCGAACGGGTCCGTACGCTGGTCGCCTCGCTCGGCCCGGCCTCGGTCGATGTCCTGATCAATGGTCAGACCGGCAGCGGCAAGGAAGTGGTGGCGCGCCAGTTGCACGCGGCCAGTGGGCGCAAGGGGCATTTTGTGGCCATTAATTGTGGCGCGTTGCCGGAGTCGGTCTTCGAGTCCGAGATGTTCGGCCACGAAGCCGGTGCCTTCACGAGCGCGCAAAAGCGCCGTATCGGCAAGCTCGAATATGCCGACGGCGGCACGCTGTTTCTCGATGAAATCGAGAGCATGCCGCTGAACTTGCAAGTTAAGTTGTTGCGCGTGCTGCAGGAGCGCAAGCTCGAACGGCTAGGCGGCAACGATCCGGTACCGTTCGATTGCCGCGTCATTGCCGCCAGCAAGGTCGACCTGTTGCAGCTCAGCGCCAGCGGCGCTTTTCGGGAAGACCTGTATTACCGCATCAGCGTGGTCAGCATCGGTTTGCCGCAGTTATCACAGCGCCGCGAGGATATCCCGCTGTTGCTGGCGCATTTTGTCCAGGCTGCGGCCTTGCGGCAGCAACGGCCGCTGCCGACCTGGCGTGCCGCGCAGATGGTGCGCTGGCAATCGCGCGACTGGCCTGGCAATGTGCGTGAATTGCGCAATGTGGCTGAACGACTGGTGCTCGGAATCGACGATGACAGCACCGTGGTTGCAGATGACGAGGCCGGCAGCCATCACCTGACTGCGTTGCTCGATGCCTATGAAAGCATGCTGATCACAGCGGCACTGCAGGCGACCGGTGCCAGCGTCACGCTGGCGGCAGAGCGTCTCGGGGTTCCCAGAAAAACGCTGTACGACAAACTGAAAAAGCACCGGATCACGGCGGGCCGTCTGGCCGACTGAATGACGTCAGGGCGGTGTCGAGGTGATAACGCCTGCATCAATGAACCAGTGTCGAGGGCGCGATATCAGCCCGGCTTGGTGTAAACTCGACAGATGCAAAATTACCTATTCCTTGTCGCTGCCGTCCTGTACGCGGTCTGCGCTTTCTTGCCAATACGCTTGCGCCTGCTTATCTCCATCGGCCTGGCACTGGGCTGGACCCTGCATGGGCTTGCACTCTGGTCTGATGTGGTGGTCGCGGAGTCCCTGCGATTGGGCTTTGCGCAGATGCTGTCGGCCGCGATGTGGATTTCGGTTGCCGTGTACTGGGGCGAGAACCGCAACATGGGACTCGACAGCATGCGTGTGCTGATGTTGCCGGTGGCTGCGGTGGCGGTACTGCTACCGATTATTTTTCCCGGCAGCCTGATGTCGCTGCAAGACAAGACCGCGCTGTTTCCGTGGCATGTTGCGATCGCGCTGCTGGCCTACAGCACGCTGACGACCGCTGCTTTTCATGCGGTATTGATGGCGGTACAGGAGTCGCATCTCCATTCGCGCCGTGTGTTGCTCAACGAGGGCAATAGCGGCTGGTACGCCGCCGCCATAGCGCGTCTGCCAGCGCTGCTGACAATGGAAAAAATGCTGTTCCGACTGATCGGTATCGGATTCTTCTTGCTGACGCTGACGGTCGTGTCGGGCCTGCTGTTCTCCGAGCAGTTGTTTGGCAAGGCCCTGACCTGGGATCACAAGACCATCTTCACGCTGCTGTCATGGGTCCTGTTTGGCGCTCTTCTGGCCGGGCGATACTGGCGCGGCTGGCGCGGCAAGACGGCGCTGACCTTTACGCTCACCGGATTCGTGACGCTGCTGCTGGCCTATGTCGGTAGCCGCTTTGTGCTCGAAGTCGTATTGCACAGGGGGCTGGCATGAGGTTCCTGGCCTGGTTGATACTCGCCGTGCTCGTGATTTATGTCGTGCGCAAAAAAATGACCGCGGCGATGCGGCCACCGCCACCGGCATCACCGGAACAGGCGCGCCGGTCGGTCGAAGGCGAAGCGATGATCAGTTGTGCCCATTGCGGCATCTACATTCCTGCGTCCGAAGCGTTGGCCGGACCCCATGACCAGTTGTATTGCAGTCCGGAGCACCGCGCTCTTCACGTGTCGTCCTGATGCTGCGCTGGCGCACTCACCGTCTCACGCTGATGCCGGACGAGGTGGGCGATCCGGTCGTGGATGCCGGTACCAGCGGTTCGCTGTGGCGGACATTGCAAGCGTTCAACTTGTCGCGGTTCGTGATTGCGCTGTTGCTGATGGTTTTCCTGGGGGCGGTCGAAATGCGCCGGTCCGGTGGCGACGAGGCGATTCCGTACCTGCAATTATGCAGTGTCTACCTGTTCGCTTCGGTGGCTTTCTGGGTGCTGGCAATACGCTCGCGCGAGCGCTTCCTGTTGCAATTGTCGAGCCAGATCGGCGTCGATATCGTCATCATTGCCACCCTGTTCGTGCTGGCCGGCGGTGCCCACAGCGGACTGGCGATCCTGTTCCTGTTTCCGCTGGCAGGCGGCGCGATTCTCGCCCCGCTCATCCTGGCGCTATTCTTCACCTCGGTGGTGGCGCTGGTACTGCTGTTCGACAGCGTCTGGCAATCGCTGCGGATGACGCCGGACGTATCGTTTTCCACGGCAGGGTTGTATGGGATGGGATTCTTCGCCGTCGCGTTGCTGCTCAACCGACTGGCCTCAAAGCTGATCAAGCAGGAAGATCTCGCCACGCAGCGCGGACAGGCATTGCAATTGCAGGAGGCGATCAATGTGCTGATCATCGCCGACATGGGCGACGGCATCCTGGTCCTCGAAAAAGATAGCACGATCGTCACTGGTAATCCGGCTGCGCAAGCGATGCTTGGCGTCGCGCTCGATGAGGATGGATCACCGGTGCGTCTGGTCGACAGTGCACTGCTGTCTCCCATCGCCGAGGCCTGGCTCGCATGGTCCAGGCGCCTGCCTGATGACGAGGCGTTCGCCATTTACGTGATGCTCAAGCCAGCTGGCCGGCGCGACCTGTCGGCCCATTTGAAGTTGCGTTTTACCACGGTGCACGCGCCCGGCCTGGATGCGGAACGCACCGTGATTTTCCTGCAGGACGTCACCGAAATCGAAAATCGGGCGCAGGAGTTGAAGCTGGCATCCATGGGACGCCTGACCGCCAGCATTGCCCATGAAGTACGCAACCCGCTGTCGGCGATTTCGCATGCCGCATCCTTGCTCGAAGAGGATGCGCCCGACCCGACCCAGGTCCGGTTGCTGGCAATTATCGAAGACAATGTGGCGCGGCTCAACCGCATGATCGAAGACATCCTCAAGCTCTCACGCAAGGCGCAACCGCTGGGTGAGCCGCTGTTGCTGTCGGCTTTTTTTGCCGACCTGTTGCCCGAGTTCAGGGACCTCCATCGCTTGCCGGAGCCGGTCATTGTCGTCACTGGTGCAACAGATTGCCGGGTACGTTTCGATCCGCTGCACTTGCGCGAAGTCGTCCTGAACCTGTTGTCGAATGCATTGCGTTACGCCAGCGGAGGCAGCGGCAGTATTTGCCTGGAGGTCATCGCGATCACTGCCCACCGCATCGAACTGCATGTGCAGGATGACGGTGTGCCGATTACACCTTCGATACGGGCGCATCTGTTCGAGCCGTTTTACACGACGTCGAGCAAAGGCACCGGACTGGGTCTTTACCTGGCCAGGGAACTGTGTCTCAATAACGAAGCCATGCTCGATTACGAATACCGCCAGGGGTTGGGCGATCATCCCGAACCAAGCGGACGCTTCGTGATTACCTTTGCCACCGCCACCATTTTTTAACGGAAATTCCTGATGAGTTCACCCCGCATTCTGGTCATCGACGATGAAGCTGACCTGCGCGAATTGCTGGAAATTACGCTACTCAAGATGGGACTCGATGTGGACAGCGCCGAGACGCTGGCGCAGGCACGGGCTTGTCTGGCGCAGCACGACTATGCGCTGGTACTGACGGACATGCGCTTGCGGGACGGGCTGGGTATCGAATTGGTTCACGAAATCAGCGCGTCAGCGCGACCGATACCGATTGCCGTCATCACCGCGTTCGGTAGCGCCGACAATGCGGTCACGGCGCTCAAGGCGGGCGCGTTCGATTATCTGTCGAAGCCGATCCGCGTGGAGCAATTGCGTCAAGTCGTGCATTCGGCGTTACGTATTGACGAGGCCGATACGCCAGCGGTCAGCGCAGCGGGTCCGTTGTTGCGGCTGGTCGGCGAGTCCGCTGCCATGCAGGATGTCCGGGCCCAGATCGTGCGGCTGGCGCGCAGCATGGCACCGGTGGCGATCACCGGCGAGTCCGGTAGCGGCAAGGAATTGGCGGCGCGCGATATCCACAGCCAGAGCGCGCGGGCGGGCAAAGCCTTCGTTGCCGTCAATTGCGGTGCGATCCCGGAAGCACTCATGGAAGCCGAATTTTTCGGTTATCGCAAGGGTGCGTTCACCGGCGCGGCCGAAGACCGTGACGGTTTTTTTCAGGCGGCCAGCGGCGGTACCTTGCTGCTCGATGAAGTCGCCGACCTGCCACTGGCAATGCAAGTGAAGTTGTTGCGGGCGATTCAGGAACGACGTGTGCGCAAGGTCGGGGCGACCACCGAAGAACCCGTTGATGTGCGCCTGATCAGTGCCACGCATCAGAATCTGGCCGACTGGGTCGAGCAAGGCAAGTTCAGGCAAGACCTGTATTACCGCCTCAATGTGATCGAATTGCGCCTGCCGCCATTGCGCGAGCGGCGCGACGATGTCGGTTTGCTGGCCGGCGTGATCCTGCAGCGACTCGCCGGTACGGACACCGTGACCGTGTTGTCGCCGGAAGCACTGGTGGCCTTGCAGGGCTGCACTTTTCCGGGCAACGTGCGCGAACTCGAAAACATCCTCGAACGGGCGATGGCGTTCGCCAGCGATCACCTCATCGAAGTGGCCGATCTGGCGCTGCGCCAGACCGTGCCGGTGCTGGTCCCTATACCGGTACCGGCAGCCGAGCCGCTGGCGGAGTCTGCCAGCGTTGTCGCTCCGGTCGATGAGATGGCAGCGGAGAAGTCAATAACGGAAGCGTTACCGGCGTCGCTGCCCGACCATCTTGATGAGGTCGAACGCGACATCATCCGTCGGGCGCTGGCACGCACCCACTTCAACCGGACCCAGGCTGCCGAATTGCTCGGCATCAGTTTCCGGCAACTGCGTTACCGGATGCAGCGGCTCGATATCCATGGCCCTGAATAAGCCGGTCAACGGACCGTTGCAGATCGACGCGGACGGCTGGTGTCCGCAAGCGCAGCAACTGCGTTCGCCCAACTGCGATGCGCGTGGTGCCGGTAGCGTCATCGATGTGCTCGTGATCCACAACATCAGCTTGCCGCCGCAGCAGTATGGCGGTCCGTACATCGCGCAACTGTTCACCAATACGCTAGACTTCGACGCCGACCCGTACTTCGATCAGTTGCGCGCATTGCGCGTATCGAGCCATTTCGTGATCCGTCGCGATGGCAGCTTGCAGCAGTTCGTGTCGACCTTGCAGCGTGCCTGGCACGCCGGCCTGTCGCAACTGGGCGACCGCAGTCGCTGCAATGATTTTTCGATCGGCATCGAGCTTGAAGGCTGTGATGTCGAGCCTTTCTCTGATCGTCAATATGCCTGTCTGTGTCAGCTGAGCCACGCGCTGCATCAGGTGCATCCGCTTTACGCCGTGACAGGTCACCAGCATATTGCGCCCGGTCGCAAAACTGATCCCGGACCGTGTTTCGACTGGTCACGCTACCACGCACAGTGGAGCGCCGGCGTGCCCGGTGACGCGGCGACTGCTCTGCCGCTTTTTGTCACGGTCGAGCAAAAAACGCAACCATAAAAATTTCTTTTTTCATCCATTTAAATATTGCGACAAGCATTCTGGCGAACTAGAATTAGTCAAAATCAGTAGGGCTTCACTAGATATAGTCATATACAATGGCGAGCTTGGTATTTCTCCCTAATGGTTTGTTCGTTAAATGGACCGGCTCGCCAAGCCGGATCAGGACCGTGGATCGTCACATTTTCAGCGCCAGCCTGCTGCTGCCGTGGCTATCAGAGCCGGAAATACCCAGGGAACCTCCGTGGCCAGGAGGGTCAATTAACCACCGGCGGTAATGTGCCTGCCGCCCGGAATCACGATAAAGGTAACTATGCCAACCTCCTCGAACAACGCTATCAAGTCCCGCTTCGAATTCAGCGCTGCTGCCAACGCGCCCGACGCGCCGCAACAGCAAGCAGCCTTGTCCGACTACCGTATCCTGCGTCGCAACGGGGCAGTGGTCGCGTTTGAACCGTCGAAGATTTCGATCGCTGTCACCAAGGCCTTTCTCGCGGTCAATGGTGGACAGGGTGCGGCGTCAGCACGTGTACGCGAACTCGTCGAGCAACTGACCGCGACGGTTGTCGCGGCACTGGTGCGACGCCAGCCGGCCGGCGGCACCTTCCATATCGAAGACATCCAGGATCAGGTCGAACTGGCACTGATGCGTTCAGGCGAACATGATGTCGCCCGTGCGTATGTGCTGTATCGGGCCAAGCGCATGGAAGAGCGCGCAGTGCAGCAAGCCGCGCGTCCGGCTGCCGCCTCGGTGCAATTGCATGTCACCGAAGACGGCCAGCGTCGCCTGCTCGACATGCAGCAAGTGCACAACCTGATCGACGCCGCCTGTATCGGCCTCGAAAAGCATGTCGATGCCAACGCGATATTCGGCGAGACCGTCAAGAATCTGTACGACGGTGTGCCGGTCGAAGAGCTGCACAAGTCGGCCATTCTGGCGGCGCGTGCGCTGATGGAAAAAGACCCGGCCTACACCACCGTCACGGCGCGCATCCTGATGCATGTGATCCGCAAGGAAGTCTTCGGCAAGGAAGTCGCGCAGGCCGATGCGCAAGCGCATTACCTGGAATACTTCCCGCAATTCATCCGCAAAGGCATTGATGCCGAACTGCTCGACGCAAAGCTGGCCGAGTTCGATCTGACCCGCCTGGCCAAGGCGCTGGTGCCGGACCGCGATCTGCAATTTGGCTACATCGGTCTGCAAACGCTGTACGACCGCTACTTCCTGCATATCCGCGACATCCGCATTGAAATGCCGCAAGCGTTCTACATGCGCGTGGCAATGGGTCTGGCGCTCAACGAAGCCAACCGCGAAGAGCGGGCGATCGAGTTCTATAACCTGCTGTCGAGTTTTGATTTCATGAGTTCGACGCCGACGCTGTTCAACTCCGGTACGCTGCGTTCGCAACTGTCGTCGTGTTATCTGACGACGGTGGCCGATGACCTCGAAGGCATTTACGATGCGATCAAGGACAACGCGCTGCTGGCCAAGTATGCCGGTGGTCTTGGTAATGACTGGACGCCGGTGCGCTCGCTCGGTGCCCACATCAAGGGAACCAACGGCAAATCGCAAGGCGTCGTGCCATTCCTGAAAGTGGTCAATGACACCGCCGTTGCAGTCAATCAGGGCGGCAAGCGCAAGGGCGCGGTGTGCGCGTATCTCGAAACCTGGCACATGGACATCGAGGAATTCCTCGACCTGCGCAAGAACACCGGCGACGATCGCCGCCGCACGCATGACATGAACACGGCCAACTGGATTCCCGACCTGTTCATGAAGCGCGTGATGGAAAAAGGGTCGTGGATGCTGTTTTCGCCAAGCGAAGTGCCGGACCTGCATGACAAGGTCGGCCGTGCGTTTGAAGCAGCCTACACCGGCTACGAAGCGATGGCGGCGCGCGGTGAACTGCGCATGTTCAAGAAAGTCGAAGCGCTCGACCTGTGGCGCAAGATGCTGTCGATGCTGTTTGAAACCGGTCATCCATGGATTACCTTCAAGGACCCGTGCAACATCCGTTCGCCGCAGCAGCATGTCGGCGTCGTGCACAGCTCGAACCTGTGCACCGAGATCACGTTAAATACCAACGAGTCGGAAATCGCGGTCTGTAATCTCGGCTCGGTGAACCTGCCGGCCCACATGAAAGACGGCCAGCTCGATCACGTCAAATTGCAGAAGACTATCCGCATCGCCATGCGCATGCTCGACAACGTCATCGACATCAATTACTACGCCGTGCAAAAGGCGCGCGATTCAAACCTGCGCCATCGTCCGGTCGGTCTCGGCATCATGGGTTTCCAGGATTGCCTGCACATGATGCGCGTGCCGTACGCGTCGGCTGACGCCGTGAACTTTGCCGACAAGTCGATGGAAGCGGTCTGCTATTACGCCTACACCGCCTCGACCGAACTGGCCGAAGAGCGTGGCCAGTACAGTTCGTACAAGGGCTCGTTGTGGGATCGTGGCATCTTGCCGCAGGATTCGCTGAAGCTGCTGATGGAAGAGCGCGGCGGTTACCTCGAAACCGATCTGTCCGAGTCGATGGACTGGACCCCGCTGCGCGCGCGCATCAAACAGTTCGGCATGCGCAATTCAAACTGTGTGGCGATTGCACCGACAGCGACGATTTCAAACATCATCGGCGTTGCCGCGTGTATCGAGCCGACCTACCAGAACCTGTACGTCAAGTCGAACCTGTCGGGCGAATTCACCGAGATCAACGAATACCTTGTGCGCGATTTAAAAGCACGCGATTTATGGGATGAAGTGATGATCTCGGACCTCAAGTACTTTGATGGCAGTCTGGCCCGCATCGATCGCGTGCCGCAGGAATTGCGCGCGATTTATGCGACGGCGTTCGAGATCGAACCGTCGTGGCTGGTCGAGGCCGCATCGCGCCGGCAGAAGTGGATTGACCAGGCGCAATCGCTCAATATTTACATGGCGGGTGCGTCGGGCAAGAAGCTCGACGAGACCTACAAGCTGGCATGGTTGCGCGGTCTGAAGACCACGTATTATTTACGTACGATAGGCGCTACGCACACTGAAAAATCCACCTCCAAAACCGGCTCGCTCAATGCGGTTTCGGCCGACGGTGTCAGCAGCGGCGTGGCACTGAGTGCCTACACCACGGCGGGCAGTGCGGCCGGCGACGTCGACGGACCGTCCTGCGTGCTGCGTCCTGGCGATGACGGTTTTGAAGAGTGTGAGGCGTGTCAATAAATGTGAAAAGAGATGCCGTATCCTCGCCTTCAGGCGATCGGCATCACGCAAGACAATGGTCAGCAAGCTGAACCGGAAAAGGAAAAATACCATGTTGAGTTGGGATGAAGAAGTAACGCCGGCAGTCAATCCTGCCATTCGCAATGCCGTACTGCCGACTGCCGTCCATACCGCTGCAGATGTCGCCCTTGACCCGTCGCTGGTGCCGCAGGACTCCCCGATGCTTGATACGCCCCGCCGCATGAATGCTGCCGACAAGCGCATCATCAACGGCAATACCGACGTCAATCAGCTGGTGCCGTTCAAGTACAAATGGGCCTGGGACAAATACCTGGCCGGTTGTGCCAACCACTGGATGCCGCAAGAGATCAACATGCAGCGCGACATCGAATTGTGGAAAAGTCCGAATGGCCTGACTGACGATGAGCGTCGTCTGGTCAAGCGCAACCTCGGCTTTTTTGTCACTGCCGATTCGCTGGCGGCCAACAATATCGTGCTTGGTACCTATCGCCACATCACCGCGCCGGAATGCCGCCAGTACTTGTTGCGCCAGGCTTTTGAAGAAGCGATTCATACGCATGCCTACCAGTACATCACCGAGTCACTGGGTCTCGACGAAGCTGAAATTTTCAACGCATACCACGAAGTCAAATCGATTCGCGACAAGGACGAGTTCCTGATTCCGTTCATCGATGCGCTGACCGATCCGCTGTTCACCACCGGCACCACCATCAATGACCAGAAATTGCTCAAGTCGCTGATCGTTTTTTCCTGCCTGATGGAAGGGCTGTTTTTCTATGTCGGTTTCGCGCAGATTCTGGCGCTTGGCCGGCAAAATAAAATGGTCGGCGCCGCCGAGCAGTATCAATATATTTTGCGTGATGAATCGATGCACTGTAACTTCGGCATTGATCTGGTCAACACGATCAAGATGGAAAATCCGCATCTGTGGACACCCGAGTTCCGCGACGAAATCAAAGCGTTGTTTTTAACTGCTGTTGAGTTGGAATATCGTTACGCAGAAGATACAATGCCGCGTGGTGTGCTAGGGTTGAACGCGCCGATGTTCAAAGGGTATTTGCGCTTCATCGCCAACCGTCGCGCGCAGCAAATCGGACTTGAGCCGATGTTTGAAAACGAAGAGAATCCGTTTCCGTGGATGAGCGAAATGATCGATCTGAAAAAGGAACGCAATTTCTTCGAGACGCGCGTGATCGAGTATCAGACCGGTGGTGCGCTGAGCTGGGAATAAGTACCAGGGTAGTGGGTCAGCATCAGGAAAAAGCAACATGGGATCTTCAACATTGGCTCATGTCGGCACAGGAAAATCAGGCAGTTGAAAACAAAAAAATCTGTGCCCGCTTTCATCAGGAAAGGCGACAACCAAATTTAATGGACAGCCAAAGACGACCGGAAATTGTTCTGTTGGTGCCGCTGCATCTGGCCTTGCCAGTTGCAGCGGCATGTCTGTTTAAAGTGGTGTCTGCACGTAGTACAACATTCTGACGCTGGCAAGTTTGCCGGCGTTTTTTTTGGCTGTGCAGATCGCGTTCCGCTCGCTCGTCGTGCGGCGCGGTCTCTCGTAGCAGCAAGACGGTGCCGCGGAGTGCATCAGCCAGAAGGTCGAAGTGCTGCATCAGTGAGGAGATGCAGCAGTTCGGCGATACCCTATTCATAAGCGTAAACAGCCGCTGTTTGCGCCGATGAATAACCCGACCTGATCATCGCGCGATGCGCCGGTCGGGTTTAGTCGAAGCAGAATTTTTTCCATCACGTGAAGGAGAAACAAAAATGGCAACAGCACCAAAGAAAGTGGCAGCGAAGTCTGTCGCGAAGAAAGCCGAACCGGCCAAGAAAGCTGTCGCAGCAATCAAGGCCGAAGTGAAAAAAGTCGTCGCCAAGGCGGCGGCAAAACCTGCAGCAAAAAAAGTCGCCGCCGTAGCAAAAGCTGTCGTCGCCAAGCCAGTCGTCAAGAAAGCAGTTGTTGCAGTCAAGGCAGTCGCCAAGAAAGTCGCCGCGAAACCTGTCGCCAAAAAAGAGGTCGTGGTAGCCAAGCCAGCGGCAAAGAAAGTGGCTGCCAAGCCGGTCGCCCAGAAAGTAGCGGTGAAACCAGCTGCGAAATCAGCTATAAAGCCAGCCGCAAAAAAGGCAGTTGCAGTAGCCAAAGTCGTCGCCAAGCCAGTCGCCAAGAAAGCCGTCGCAACGGCCAAACCGGCTGCTAAAAAAGCGGTGCCGGCAAAAGCAGTGGTTGCCAAAAAGCCGGTTGCCAAGGTCGCCGCGAAAGTGGTTGCCAAACCCGCTACCAAGGCGGTGGCAAAACCTGCTGCCAAAGTTGCAGCGAAGCCTGCGGTGAAAGTCGCCGCCAAGCCAGTGGCCAAGGTGACTGCAAAACCAGCAGCGAAAACAGTAGCAAAGCCGGCAGCAAAACCTGCTGCAAAAGTCGTTGCCAAACCGGCCGAAAAGCCAGTTGCAGCGCCTAAAAAAGCAGCAGTGAAAGCGGTTGCAGCAGCGCCTGTCGTTGCACCGAAAAAAGCGCCTGCAGCCAAGAAAGGCGCTGCACCAGTGGTCGTCGCACCGGTCGTCAAGACCGTGTTAAATCCAACTGCTGCCTGGCCATTTCCAACCGGAACACGGCCGTCGTAAAACGCTCCTGATCCGGTTTCAGGCACAATGCCCGTCGTACGACCTCCGTCGTGCAACGGGTTTTTTTTGGAGAGTGCATTTTGTTCACTAGTATTTTCACGCTGATTATCGATACCGTCGCCGGCATGCTTGCCGGTATGTTACTGCTGCGATTCTGGATGCAGGCCATCCGCGTGAGGCCACCCAATCAGGTGGCGCAATTCATTTTTCAATTGACGGACTGGCTGGTCTTGCCGCTGCGCCGCGCGTTGCCAGGGTTGGGCGGGTACGACTGGTCGAGTCTGGTTGGTGCCATCCTGATCGCGCTGCTGGCGACGGGCATCGAAGTGACGCTGGTGGCTGGTTTTGATTTGTCGCTCTTGCTGGTGTTGACGCTGATGCGTGTCGGTCAGTGGATTCTGTACGGTTTCATGGGCATGATCCTGATCAGTGCGGTGTTCAGTTGGGTCAACCCGCATGCGCCGCTGGCACCGTTCGTTGCCTCGCTGTCTGATCCGCTGCTGCGACCGTTGCGACGCATCGTCCCGCTGATCGGGAATATTGACCTCAGTCCGTTGGCCGCGCTGCTGCTACTGCAGATCGCCCTGCGGCTACTGCAAACATTAGGCGGATCGCTGGCCTGATGGCCCAGCCGTCTCATCCGTGGTGCAGCGTGCACGCGGAAGGTATCCGGTTGGCCGTGCAGGTCGCCGCCAATGCCAAAAAAACCGAGGTCATCGGCGTGGCCGACGACCTGCTGAAAATCAAGCTGCATGCGCAGCCGATCGAAGGCAAGGCCAACGACGCGCTGGTACGCTTCATCGCGGCGCAACTGCAGGTGCCGCGCACCGCCGTCAGTGTCACGCACGGGCTCACCAGCAAGCGCAAACTGCTGCTGGTGCGCTCGACTGCGTTGAGTCTCGATGAGGTGCTGCAGGCGCTGTGGCCTGCCGGGTCATCTTGATCGATCCCGTAGGGTGCAATAACCGCAGGGCATTGCACCGAATGCTCTGACTGCGGTAACTGATTCTGTATGCGCTCCGCCACGACCAAGCCGGGGGCGGCCCGGCAGCCGGACCGGCATGCGGTCCCTTCTTTTTGCTTCGCCAAAAAGAAGTAACCAAGAAAAAGGCGACCGCGAGGCGGCTGCCCTTCGGGTTCCCAAAAACGGTAGCCAGCCAAGGGGAGGGTCGCAAACTCGCTACGCTCAGACATGCGCCCCTCTTATCCCTTGTCTGACTACCGTTTTTGGCAGCTGCCTCAATGCGGGACAGGTCAACTGCCACGTCAACATCAACACCAACACCAACACCAACATCAACACCAACATCAACACCAACATCAACATCAACATCAACATCAACATCAACATCAACATCAACATCAACTGCCGGCCGTAGGGTGCAATAACCGCAGGGCATTGCACCGTCTATGCACAACCGCCAGGCCGTTCCTTAGAACCGGTACCCGAACGCCGCCATGAAGCGCTCTTCGATGTCGGCGCGCGAGTCAGTGTGGTTCTGGCCGCCCTGATGGACGATCTTGATCGAGCCCATCAGACTGGCGAGGCGGCCGATGGTCGGCCAGTCGAGGCCATGTGTCAGGCCGAACAGCATGCCGGCACGAAAGGCGTCGCCGCAGCCGGTCGGGTCAATGACTTTTTCAACCGGTACCGGAGGGATGTCGAGCTGCTCACCGCCGACATGGATTTCGGCGCCGTTTTCACCGCGTGTGACCACGAGTGCGTCGACTTGCGTGGCGATCTGCGTCAGGCTCAGGCCGGTGCGCTCGGTCAGCAATTCGGCTTCGTAATCATTGACCGCCACATAGGTGGCCAGTGCAATGAAGTCGCGCAGTTCGGCACCACTGAACATCGGCAGGCCCTGACCCGGATCAAACACGAATGGCACTTCCAGCGCGACGCAGTCGCGTGCATGTTGCAGCATGCCGTCGCGGCCATCCGGTGCGACGATGGCGAGCTTGACGGGGCCGGCTTGCGCCACCTTGTTGAGGTGGGAAAAAGTCATCGCGCCGGGATGGAAGGCGGTGATCTGGTTGCTGTCTGCATCGGTGGTGATGAAGGCTTGGGCGGTCCAGGCATCCTCGATGCCACGGACGCAGCGGGTCGTGATGCCTTGCAGCGCCAGTCGTTCCAGATAGGGCGTGCTGTCCTGACCCACCGTGGCCATGATCAGCGGGTCGCCGCCAAGCAAGCGCAGGTTGTAAGCGATATTGCCGGCGCAGCCACCGAATTCGCGCCGCATGGCCGGCACCAGAAAGGCCACGTTAATCTTGTGTAACTGGTCTGCCAGCAACGCTTCGGCAAAGCGTCCTTCAAACGACATGATGGTGTCGTAAGCCAGCGAGCCGCAAATCAGAGAGGTCATGGAATGGTCCGGAAGTGAGAAAGGGTGGGCGCGGTGGCGCGATCAGGGATAGAACAGGTAGACGCGGTAATTCGAGGCTTTTTTCTGCTGCAGTTCAAACGTGATGTGGGCACTTTGCTCGCTGCTGGCGGCAAAGCCACTGGTGGTCGCAGGTGGTGTCGGCAGGTAGTTGGCGGCGGTGAACACCCGACGACTTACCGGGAGGTTGCTGCTGTCGAGCAGTGTCAGTTCGATGGCCGGCCAGCGTTGCGGCAGAGTGCTGCTGTTACGCAGCAGCAGGTTGAGCGAATAGGTGTTTTTTTTCGGGTCGAGCGTGATCAGTTCGCTCGATTCGATCGATACCTGACTGGCTTGCGCCAGCAGTTCGATACGGCAGCCCCAGAGCATGCACGCGCGCTCGAGTAACGGCTTGCTCGATGGCAGGCGGGCAGCGATCTGGTCACGCAACAAATAGACGGCTTGTCCGAGCGCGGCGATGACTAGCAACATGGCAACGACTACGAGCAACAGGCGGCGGCTGCGAGCGAGACGTTGGCGGCGGCGACCGTGCGTGACGAAGCTCGGTTCTTCCGGCATGTCATCGTAAGCCGGTTCGTCTTCGGCGCTGTCGGGAGAACTGGCGATCTTGCTGCTGCGCCAGGGATGTTGTTGCAACTTGAGGATGGCCTGATCCAGTTCATCCGGTGCGGCGTTGTTGTCGTCGTCATCCTGCCGCGACTTGGCTTTGAGCGGCACGACGAAGTGCTTGTCGGTTGCCGGGGCCGCTGCGATCTGAATGTCTTCCTCGTCGTCATCGTCGACCAGATGCAGCAGCGTCATCCGCTGCAGCGGATCGGTGCTGACAGGTTCGTGATTCGATTTGGCCGGTGGCGTGATGATCGGGTCGAAGGCCGGATAAAACTCGTCGGCGTCAGAGGGCCAGCGCGGTGCAGCGGCCGGCACAGATTTCGCTGCCGGTTCCGCTGCCACCGGCAAGTCCGGCGCGGCGGCTGGCGTGGCTTGCACTTTGGGTGCAGCAGCCTCGCCCGGCCGGAGCAAGTGTTCGATACCGTTGAAGATTTGCTTGCAAGAGCCGCAGCGGACCAGTCCGGCACGCAGTTTGAGCTGGTCGTGCGCGACACGAAATGTCGTCTGGCAGTGCGGACATTGCGTGGCGAGTGCCATTGTTGTCAGCCAGGTGCAGTCAGCTTGCCGGACAGCGCCACCCAGCCTTCGCGTTCGGCCCAGACCGACAGTGACAGGAATGGCGCATAAGCGGCGATGACATCATCAGCCTGTGTGGCCAGCACGCCGGACAGCACCAGTGCGCCCGCGTCGGCCAGATGGGCACACAGCATCGGTGCCATGATGGTCAGCGGACCGGACAGGATATTGGCGACCACGATATCGAAGCGCTGCAGGACATCGCCGTGATGAAATTCATCCGGCAGAAAATAATCGATTTCGCAGTCGTTGCGTTCGCTATTGAAGTTAGCCGATTCGATGGCCTGCGGATCGATATCAACGCCGATCACGGTGGCTGCGCCAAGCTTCCTGGCGACTAACGCCAGGATGCCGGACCCGCAACCGTAATCGAGCACCGACAGGTCTGCTGGTGCATGGACTTCCAGCCACTCCATGCACAGCCGGGTGGTCGGATGACTGCCGGTGCCAAAGGCCAGGCCCGGATCGAGTTCGAGGATCAGACCGTCCGGGTCCGGCGCATCGTGCCAGCTCGGCACGACCCAGATATTGGTACCGATATGGATCGGGGCAAATTGCGACTGGGTCAATCTGACCCAGTCCTGCTCTTCGACGCTGCGCAGTGTGAAGGGCAGGTCGGCGACGGTCAGTGGCAGCGCGGCGATGGTGATGGCTTCAGCAATCAGCGCGGCGGCATCGGACCCGCTGTCGGTCAGTGCCACGACGCGACTGCGTTCCCAGGCGGCCTGTTTCGGTTCCATGCCGGGTTCGCCGAACAGCGGTTGTTCGGCCGCCGTGCCTTCGTCGGCATCCTCGACCGAGACCGACAGCGCACCGGCTTCCATCAGCGCATCGGACAGGCTTTCGGCCTGATCGCGCGCCACTTCAATGACGATTTCTGTCCAGCTCATGGGTTCGCTTTATTTGATGACGGTCGTGACCTTGGCGGTCTTCGGCAAATCCGGCTTGTTGGCCAGTTTCTGTTCCAGATAATGAATGTTGGTGCCGCCCTCAATGAAGCGCGCATCGACCATCAGTTCACGATGCAATGGAATGTTGGTAAGGATGCCTTCAACCACCATTTCTGACAAGGCAATCTGCATCCGCTTGATCGCCTGGTCGCGCGTGGCACCATACGCAATCACCTTGCCGACCATCGAATCGTAATGCGGCGGCACGTAATAGCCGGCGTACGCATGCGAATCAACCCGGATACCGGGACCGCCCGGCGCGTGCCAGGTCAGGATCTTGCCCGGTGAGGGCGTGAACTTGAACGGATCTTCGGCATTGATGCGGCACTCGATCGCATGGCCCTTGAGTTCGATGTCACGCTGGCGGTAACGCAGCTTTTCACCGGCGGCGATGCGAATCTGTTCCTGCACGATGTCGATGCCGGTGATCATTTCGGTGACCGGATGTTCGACCTGCACGCGGGTATTCATTTCGATGAAATAGAACTCGCCGTTTTCGTACAGGAATTCAAACGTACCGGCACCGCGATAACCCATCTTGCGACAGGCTTCTGCGCAGCGGTCACCAATGCGTTCAATGATCTTGCGCGGGATACCGACGGCGGGTGCTTCCTCGATCACTTTCTGGTGGCGGCGCTGCATCGAGCAGTCGCGTTCGCCCAGCCAGACCGCGTTCTTGAAGTCATCCGCGAGGATCTGGATTTCGACGTGACGCGGATTTTCGAGGTACTTTTCCATGTAGACCTCGGGATTGCCAAAGGCAGTCCCGGCTTCGGTCTTGGTCATGGTCACGGCATTGAGCAGCGCCGCTTCGGTATGCACCACGCGCATGCCGCGTCCGCCGCCACCACCGGCAGCCTTGATGATGACCGGATAACCGACCTTGCGGGCGGTCTGAATGATGATCTTCGGATCATCCGGCAAAGCCCCTTCGGAGCCGGGAACGCACGGCACGCCGGCGCGGATCATGGCCTGTTTGGCCGAGACCTTGTCGCCCATCAGCCGGATCGAATCCGAACGCGGACCGATGAAGACAAAGCCGGATTGCTCGACGCGCTCGGCGAAGTCGGCGTTTTCGGACAGGAAGCCATAGCCGGGATGGATGGCTTCGGCATCGGTGACTTCGGCGGCGCTGATGATGGCCGGCATGTTCAGGTAACTCAGCGCCGATGGTGCCGGTCCGATGCAGACCGATTCGTCGGCCAGTTTGACGTACTTGGCGTCGCGGTCGGCTTCGGAATGCACGACCACGGTTTTGATGCCCATTTCGCGGCAGGCACGCTGGATGCGCAAGGCAATTTCGCCGCGATTGGCAATAAGGATTTTTTCAAACATGGCGTCGGCTATCGGTTCTCGGTGTCGTGGAAAGGTGGGAAGCACGTGTGCCGGGCAAGCCGTAACACACTCGGAGGGCTACCGTCAGGCAATCACGAACAGGGGTTGGCCGAATTCGACCGGCTGGCCGTTTTCGACCAGGATATGGGTAATGACACCGACCGCGTCGGCATCGATTTCATTGAGCAGTTTCATCGCTTCGATGATGCACAGCGTGTCGCCTTCCTTCACGTTGGCACCGATCTCGACATAGGCCGGCGTGCCGGGAGCCGACGAGCGATAGAACGTGCCAACCATCGGCGACTTCACGACATGACCAACCGGTTCGTCGTCGGCCGCCACCACTGGCGCGGCGACCGGTGCCACAGCGGCCGGTGCCATGACCTGTTGCGGTTGCATCATCATCATCTGGCCCTGTGCAGCAGGCGTCTTGACGATGCGGACTTTGCTTTCGCCTTCGGTGACTTCGAGTTCGGCGATGTCCGACTCGGCAACCAGGTCGATCAGAGTTTTGAGTTTTCGTAAGTCCATGGTGAACCCCTTGGAATGTTTATCGTGATGCTAATAGATGGGAGCCGGAACAGAAACAACTTAACCGGCAAATAATGGACAAAAAATGAATTCAGAATGCGCGTTTCGCACCGGGCGACCACGCCATGCGCCAGCGCTGGCAAACCGTCTCGATTGCCGTGATGTGCTGCACGATGAGCGGGATCATTGCGGTGTCGCGATCATCAAACACCGTCCGCCCGGCGGGTAGGGTAATGGGTTTTACGCCAGTTCGGGTGTGATTGATTGCGCAGATGCATTTTGTTAGCCATCGAAATTGGTCACTCTGTTTGACGACGATCGCCGCATTTTGCCGTGTAATGACTCCGGGTGGCAAGGAAAACCGGCGCAATCTACTTACAGGCCGGCAATATCACGTCGAACTTCCTGCATGTTCAGACGACCCAGATAGGTCTTGCGGACCTGTCCGTCGCTGCTGATGAGTACCGAAAAAGGCAGGCCGCCGGCCTGATTGCCGAACTGGCGTGTCAGTTCGCTGCCACCCATGCCGCCGACGTACAGCGGATAACTGACCGGCATTTTGAGCGCAAACTCGCGCAGGCTGGTCGGCGAGTCGATGCCGATGCCGATGATATGAACCGGTTTCTCGGCCAGTTCGGTCTGCAGGACTGACAGCTCCGGCATTTCTTCGACGCAGGGCGCACACCAGGTTGCCCAGAAATTGACCAGCAGGACTTTGCCTTTCCATTGTGCCAGCGGCTGAGGCTGTTCTTTCAGGTCGGGCAAGGTCATGCCGAACAGATTGGCGACAGCCGCCGTTTGCGGTGCGGCCGGTGCCATCTTGTGCCAGCCAAACCAGGCACCCGCGCCGGCAAACAGAACACCAGCCAGCAACAGTGCGCTCGTCGATCTTTTCATGGTTCTTCACTTTTCATTAGTTGTCGTAGTGCGGCCAGATCGGCCCGTTCGATTTTGCCGTGATTGCCGCGCAGGTCGTCAGTCGCATGCAGCGACAAGTGGACGCCTTCGTTGCGCCACATGAAACTGACGATTTCGAGCGGGTCGCCGCCTGGTCGCTGGCGAGCGCCTTCCGAGACCTCGAACTGCACGTTCTTGTTGAGCAGATAGATTTCGACGTCCTTGGGACTTTCGGCGAACAGGTGCAGGTGGATGTCGGAATGGTTGCCTGCCGTGCCATTGAGTACGGCACCGACCAGATAGGGTGAAAATTGTTCGAGTTCGGTCATCAGCGCGACAGCCAGTTCGCGCAGATGCAGCAGGCGAGCTGGCTGGGTGTCACCGAAAAACAGTTCATTGTAGAGGCGCACTTCCGCTTCGATTTCGGCATTGTCGGGGAGCACGTCGCCGCGCGGCTTGCTGTTGCCGAGCAGTTGCTTGACGGCCTTGCGTTTGGCCGTGCCGAAGTCGGCACCGTCTTCGGCAATCATGCGCGCGGCAGCGGCGGCGATTTCTGCGCGCAGCAGGTCAGTTTCGGAGGGGTAGCTAATATCCATGAACTGGATGATAACCCGCCAAGCCGTTACTGCGGCGTGGTCCGTCCGTGCCGTGAGACCTGTCCGATTCGACGATTGGCTGAGCACGTCACATCTTTGTTATAATCCGGCCCCTCCTGCTTCGCCATCACTTTTCCTACTACGCACCCGACCGTTCGTAAGCGGAAGCTGTTTTGATCGACGCATCCATTCACGTCGTCACAAATGCAACCCCGAATTCAGAACATGACTCTTCGCATTAAAACGTTAACGTTGAAGCCGCGCATTGCCACGGCCACCCCTGTCGAACCTGCCATCGTGACTGCGCCTGGCGCGCCTGCGGATGGCGAGGTCACGGCCGGGGCCGGGCCGCTGATTGTGGTGCGGCGTTCGCGTCTGGTGCGGCACGATGTGCCGGGGAGTGTGGCGTCCAATGATATTCACGTGGATGTGAACAACGACACCACTCCGGAGCCGGTCGTCCCTCAAGTGCTGCCGGAAACGACAGCGATGGCGGTGCCGGTTCAGCCCGATCCGGTTGTGGAACCTGTTGCGGCTGCAGTCGCTGATCCCGTGATCGAACCGGTCAGCGATTCAGCTGGCGATTCTGCTAACGAGATTCGCGATGCGCAAGCAATCGATGCCGTCGTCACCGCTGTTGAAGAATTCAACGGCGATTTCGCCAGCGCATACGAGGGCGCACCGCAGCCGTCGGGGCCGCCGCCAGTGGTGATCCAGAAGGTATCGCGTCGCGCGGTCGTCATGCCTAAGCTGCCTGCCGCCGTGGTTGAGGTCGCCGTTGAGCCAGCGCCAGCGCAAGTCGTGGTCAAAAAAGTGGCGCGACGTTCCGTCGTGCTGCCGTCGGCCGTGAGCGCGCCGGTGGCCGTGAGTACCGCACCGGTCCATTCGCTGGCACTGGCCAAGAAAACAGCCAAGCTGGCTTCTGCCGTGACCACGACCAGGAAAGTGGTTAGTCCTGCTACACGAACTAGCACCAGCACTAGCACTAGCACCAGCGCCAGCCCCGGCACGACACCGGTCAAGCCGGCAGCGGTGATCGTTACTGCAGCAGCCGTGATGCCGACAATTTCGCCTGCCGTGATCGCCGCCTTTGCTGCGCCGCGCGCGGCCAAAAGTAAAGAAGGCGGATCACGGCAAGCCATTCCGACACCGGCGCTGAGCCTGGCGGAGCAGGAATTGCGTCTCCTGAAAATCAAGACCCTGATCGCCATCGGCAGCGACCGTGGCTACCTGACCCACGCAGAAATCAACGACCATTTGCCTGACGAAGTGGCCGAAGGCGAATCGATGGATCGTATCGTCGCCACCTTCAACGACATGGGCATCGCGGTCTACGAAAAAGCGCCGGATGCCGACACGCTGCTGCTATCCGACAAGGTCGCGTCCAGCCATGACGGTGCCGAAGCGGCGGTCGCTACTGCGCTGTCGTCCATCGATGCTGATTTTGGTCGCACCACTGATCCGACCCGTATGTATCTGCGCGAGATGGGCACCACGCCATTGCTGAGCCGCTCCGAAGAAGTCGAGATCGCCAAGCGCATCGAAGCCGGTCTGGCCGACATGATGCAGGCCATCTCGGCGTGCCCGATGGTGGTGGCCGAATTGCTGGCCGTGGCGCAAAAAATCGCGGCCGATGAAACCGCCATCGATGACGTGGTCGATGGCGAAGCCGATGTGCCTGCCGCCGACGCCACGCAGCCCGAAGCCGAGGTTGAGGTCGCGGAAGAAACCAGTGACACCGATGAGTCCGACGAATCCGATACCGCCGCCGACGTGCTCAGTCAGGCCGACAGCGACATCCTGTCGGCAGCGCAGCTGGCCAACCTGAAGCGAACCAGTCTGGCGCGTTTCGCCACGATTGCGCAGCAGCACGCACTGATGCTGGAAGCCGCCGCCACCGATGGTTTCCTTTGCAGCGCCTACCTCGATGCGCAGGCGATCATCTCCGCTGAAATGCTGCGCCTGCGCTTTACCGCCAAGATGGTCCAGAAGCTCAGTGAATTGCTGAGGATTCAGATGGGGGAAATGCGCGCCATCGAAAAGCAGGTCCTTGACCTGGTAGTCCATCGCGGTGGCATGCCGCGCAGCCTGTTCATCGCGACCTTTCCGGGCAATGAAATCGACCTTGGCTGGATCGATCTGGTCGCGGCCGGACAGCAGCCGTATTGCGTGACACTGGCACGCCAGATTCCGGCCATCAAGGAATTGCAGACCCGTCTGGTGGCACTACAGGAGCGGGTCGGCTTGCCGTTGCCGCAACTGCGCCGCGTCAGCAAGCAAATGTCGACCGGCGAATTGCGCGCCCGTCAGGCCAAGCGCGACATGACCGAGGCCAATTTGCGGCTGGTCGTCTCGATCGCCAAGAAGTACATCAACCGCGGCATGCAATTCCTTGATCTGATCCAGGAAGGCAATATCGGCTTGCTCAAGGCAGTCGATAAATTTGAATACCGGCGCGGCTACAAGTTCTCGACCTATGCGACCTGGTGGATACGTCAGGCGGTCTCGCGCGCGATTGCGGACCAGGCCCGTACGATCCGGGTCCCGGTGCACATGCTCGAAACCGTCAACAAGCTCAACCGGATTGCCCGCCGCATCCTCCAGGAAACCGGTGTCGAAGCCGACCTGCCGACGCTGGCGCTGCACATGGAACTGACCGAACAAAAAGTACGCGAGATCATGAAGATTGCGCGCGAGCCGATTTCGATGGAGTCCCCGGTCGGTGACGACGGCGATTCGCAGCTCGGTGATTTCATTCAGGACAGCACCACCACCGCACCGCTCGAAGCCGCTGTCGATGCCTCGATGCGCACCGCGATCAAGGAAGTGCTGGACGCCTTGCCACCACGCGAAGCGAAAATCCTGCGCATGCGCTATGGGTTGGACACGCAGTCGGACCACACGCTGGAAGAAGTCGGCAAGCAGTTTGAAGTCACGCGTGAACGGATCCGCCAAATTGAAAGCAAGGCGCTGGTCAAGCTGCGTCATCCGTCACGGGCCGACAAGCTGAAGATATTTGTAGAAGGTAACTGACAGGGGGGGCGCGATCGGTGATACTTGCGGCCCCGGCACTGCCGGCTTTGCTAGCGCCTTGCAACTTGTTCCCAACGGATATTCAATGCTCTTGCTGCTGCTGCGACTGTCTCGCTGCGTATGAAAACCTCCCTGCAATTTATCTGGCGTAGCCTCGCTACGATGCTGGGTTTGCGCACCCGCATCGTCGCTGCGGTGCTGCTGACGATGCTGGCGGCGACCGTCAGCGTGACGCTGGTGTCGCTGTCTCTTGGGCGGCAAGAAATGAAAGAGGTCATCGCGACCGAGCAGGGGGCATTGCTGGCCCGTACTGCCGAGCAGATCGACCAGAAATTCGAACGTCGCCTTAACGCGCTGGCATTGCTGGCAAAAAAACTCGCTCAAGATAAGGTCGCTGGTCCTGATGCGCTGCAGCGCTACGTGGAAAGCCAGTCTGAATTATCGGTCTGGTTCGACAATCTGCTGGTGGCGGGAGTCGACGGCACGCTGCTTGCGAACATGAACAGCGCGGACAGTCGTGCAGGGATCAACGTGGCCAGTCGCGAGTATGTCCAGCGCACCCTGTCAACAGGCGCCGGTGTTATTTCCAAGCCGGTGAGCAGCCTCATCACCCATCGCCCACTCGTGCTCATTACTGCGCCGGTATTTGATCCTTCCGGCAAGGTGGTGATGGTGCTCATTGGTAGTATCGAGCTGGAAAAAGCCAATTTCGTCACCGGTCTGGGCAAGGCGCACATTGGAACGTCAGGCTATTTTTTCATCATGACGTCCGATGGCATGTTTGTTTCGCATCCGGATACCAGTCAGATATTGCAATCGGCGCGACCATTTCTGGCAGGTAGTCCAGCACTGGTGCGCGCGCTGGAAAATTTTGAAGGTGCCGTCGAGTCGCCCGATAGCCAGGGTGCCGAAAGTCTTTTTTCATTCCGGCACCTGCACAGCACCAACTGGATCGTCGCATCGGTACAGCCCGCCCGCGAAGCGTTTTCCACCATCGACCGCGCCGAGCGGCGCTCGCTGCTGTTCGTGCTGCTGCTGGCGCTGTGCGTCGGACCGCTGGTCTGGTGGGCGATTGATCGTCAGTTGCGTCCGCTTGACCAGCTTGCCAACCGTATCGATGCAGTGCGGCAGCGACCGTCGCTGGTGATGCTGCCGGCGGTGTATAACGAGACCGAATTCGGTCGGCTGGCGCAGTCATTCGATGAACTGATGCGCGAGCGCTTGCTGGCCGATAGCCGTTATCAGCGCAGCGCCGAAGAATTGCGCGCTGCCACCGACAGCAAGCTCGATGCGTTTTTCATTTTGCAGGCCGAGCGCAACGCCGCCGGTGAAGTGACCGATTTCCGTTTCAGCTACATCAATGACAATGGCTTGCAACTGTTGGGGCTGGCGCGCGAGCAGGTTATTGGCCAACGTCTGTGCGAACTGTTGCCGGTCAACCGGACCGACGGCTTCTTTGACCGTTATGTCCACGTGCTGCAATCGGGCCTCGCACTGCAGGAAGAGTTCGCCATTGACACGCCCGGCATTCAGGCAACCTGGCTGGCGCATCAGGTCACGGCGCTGGCCGATGGCGTCGCGATCACCTCGCGCAATATCAGTCAGCGCAAGCGCGACGAGCTGGAGTTGTCAGCTAATCGTGCTTTTTTGCAATCGCTGATCGATCACTTGCCGGTGATCGTTTATTCGAAAAGCATGCAGGCAGCGACCTATGGCCAGTTCGTGTTGTGGAACAAGGCCGCCGAGCGCATCACCGGATTATCGGCGGCGCTGGTGGTCGGCAAAACGGATCGCGAGCTGTTTGCACCGGACGTTGCCGGCACCTATGAACAGCACGACCGCAATATCCTTGCGCGCCGGACATCCATCACGGTACCGATTCATCCGATTCACCGACCTGACGGTACGCCACGAGTGCTGCGTACCCATTCGCTGCCGGTATTCGATGCGGCGGGTGACGTCGAGTTTGTGCTGGGTATTTCGGAAGACATTACCGAACTGCATGCCGAGCATCTGGCGCTCGAAGCGAGCGAGCAGCGTTTGCGCGTCACCCTCAATTCGATCGGCGATGCCGTCATCACGACCGACATGGCCGCGCGCGTGACCTACCTCAATCCGGTTGCCGAGCGCATGACCGGATGGCCGCTGAAAGAGGCCATGCATAGGCCGCTGACCGAAGTGTTCCGGATATTTCATGGCGACGAGGAGAGCGCGCTAGCTGATCCGGTCGCGCTGGTCATACGCAGCGGTATCGCCAGCAGCACGCCGGGCAGTGTGATGCTGGCCGGGCCGGGCGGCGTGCGCACCGCCATCGAGGACATGGCCGCGCCTATTCGCGACGGGGGCGACGTGATGCTGGGCGTGGTACTGGTGTTCCATGATGTCAGTCAGGCTCATGTGATGGCCGAAAAAATGTCGCATCTGGCCGCGCATGATGCGCTGACAGGACTGCTCAACCGGCGCGAATTCGAGTACCGGCTTGAGCAATCGGTGCTGTCGGCCAGCAGCGGGAGCAAGGAACACACGGTCCTTTATCTCGATCTGGACCAGTTCAAGATCGTCAACGATACCTGCGGCCATGTCGCCGGCGACGAATTGTTGCGCCAGCTAACCACATTGCTGCAAGGAGCGTTGCGACTAAGCGATACGCTGGCGCGGCTCGGCGGCGACGAATTCGGCGTACTGCTTGAAAATTGCACCACTACCCAGGCGCTACGCGTGGCCGAGCAGCTACGCCAGACCGTCAGTGATTTCCATTTCGCCTGGCTCGACAAGTCATTCCCGATTGGCGTGAGTATCGGTCTGGTCACGTTCGGTGCAGGCGTGACAACGCCGGACATCCTGCGCATGGCGGACAGTGCCTGTTATGTGGCCAAGGACAAGGGGCGCAACCGGGTCCACGTGTACACCGAAGAAAATGCCGAGCTGGCCCACCGCAAAGGCCAGATGAGCTGGGTGGCGCGTTTGCAGCAAGCACTCGAGGAAGACCGTTTTGTCCTGTATCGACAGCCAATCATGGCACTTGGTCAGGGCGGTGGCAGCCATGATGAATTGTTGCTGCGCCTGTGCACGGAAGACGGGACGCTGATCCCGCCGATGGCTTTCATTCCGGCGGCCGAGCGCTATGGCCTGATGCCGGCGCTGGACCGCTGGGTGATCCGGCGCGCGCTGGCGACCCACAAGTTGCGTTATCCACCGGGTGGTTTGCCGGCGCTGGTCGCGATCAACTTGTCGGGCACCTCGATTTGTGACGAGAGCTTTCTGCCGTTCGTGCTGGAGCAGTTTGCGCTGACGGGCGTGGCACCGTCGGAAATCTGCTTCGAGATTACCGAGACTGCAGCCATTGCCAATCTGACTGAAGCCACCGTGCTGATCCGTGCACTGAAAGCGATTGGTTGCAAGTTTTCGCTGGATGATTTTGGTAGCGGGATGTCGTCATTTACGTACCTCAAGCATTTGCCGGTCGACTACCTGAAAATCGACGGCAGTTTCGTCAAGGACATGATGGACGATCCGGTCGATCGCGCGATGGTCGAAGCGATCCACCGGATCGGCCATGTGATGGGCTTGCAAACGATCGCAGAATTCGTCGAGAGCGATGCCATCATTGCGGCGCTGCGTGAGATTGGTGTTGATTACGCGCAGGGCTATGCGATTGGCAAGCCGGTGCCATGCGTGTCGTGTTCGGTTTGTTGAGCGCTGCTCCCTTTGCGAATGCCCCAACTAAGTTCGTCAATCGTAGGGTGCAATAACCGAAGGGCATTGCACCGAATGCACAGACTGCGGTTGCTGATTCTGTATGTGCTCCGTCATGACCTAGCCGGGGGCGGCCCGGCAGCCGGTCACTTCTTTTTGCTTCGCCAAAAAGAAGTAACCAAGA
>NZ_JASJWR010000015.1:0-94314 GCF_035019065.1 Actimicrobium sp. CCI2.3
CTGGTGGGTGCTGAGGGGCTCGAACCCCCGACCTACGCCTTGTAAGGGCGCCGCTCTACCAACTGAGCTAAGCACCCGGCTGTAGTTGCCTGACGATACTGCTTTCTTCAAAACTGGTGTTTGTCTTCACACCTGAAGCGCCCGAAGTCTACAACAGTTTATTTCTTTTGCCTAGCTTGTCCGCAAAAAGACTTCAGGAAGACAGATTGCGATGATGGAAAGCCAGATGGTCGGCAATGAAACTGGCGATGAAGTAGTAACTATGGTCATAGCCGGCATGCCGGCGCAAGATTAATGGTTGCCCTGCATGGCGACACGCCGCCTCGAAGACTTCCGGCAGCAACTGCTGCGCTTCGAGGAATTGGTCGGCCAGGCCCTGGTCGATCAGGATGCCGTTCGGGAATGGCGTCTCCAGGCTTTTGGCCATCAACGTGCTGGCATCGTGCGCATCCCAGGTGCTCTGGTCTGCACCCAGATACTGACCAAACGCTTTCACGCCCCACGGACATTGCGACGGTGCTGCAATTGGCGCGAATGCCGACACCGAACGAAACACGTCCGGATGACGCAACGCCAGCGTCAGCGCACCATGCCCACCCATCGAATGGCCAAAGATACCGACCGCATCGGCACATGCCGGGAACTCCTGCACGATCAGGGGCAGCAGTTCGTCGACCAGATACGACTCCATCCGGAAATGGCTGGCCCACGGTGCTTCGGTGGCATCCAGATAAAACCCGGCACCATTACCAAAGTCCCAGCTGTCGGCGACACCGGCAATGCCGGTATCCCGCGGGCTGGTGTCTGGTGCGACCAGCATCATCCCGTGCTCGGCGGCGTAACGCTGCGCGCCGGCTTTCATCATGAAGGTCTCTTCGGTACAGGTCAGGCCCGCCAGGAAAAACAGCACCGGGACCGGCCCTTCCTTGGCTTGCGGTGGCTGGTACACCGAGAACTTCATCGGCAAGCCAATCGTCGTTGAGGCGTGCTGGTAAGACCCCTGCACGCCGTCAAAGCAGGCGTGTTCGCCCAGGCGTTCCATCAGTACAGCACCACTGAGCGGATCGACTCGCCGGCTTTCATCAGGTCGAAGCCTTCGTTGATACGGTCCAGCGGCAAGCGGTGCGTGATCAGGTCATCGATGTTGAGCTTGCCGTCCATGTACATGTCGACGATTTTCGGCACGTCGGTACGACCGCGTGCGCCGCCGAAGGCCGAACCTTTCCATTCGCGGCCAGTGACCAGCTGGAACGGACGGGTGCTGATCTCGGCACCGGCGTCGGCTACGCCGATGACGATGGCCTGGCCCCAACCCTTGTGGGTGCATTCCAGCGCCTGACGCATGACCTTGGTGTTACCGATGCATTCGAACGAATAATCCGCGCCGCCATCGGTCAGTTCGACAATGCGGTCAACCACGTTTTCGACATCCTTTGGATTGATGAAGTCAGTCATGCCGAACTTGCGCGCCATCGCTTCACGGGCCGGATTCAAATCGATACCGATGATCTTGCTGGCACCGACCATCTTGGCGGCTTGAATTACGTTAAGGCCAATGCCGCCGAGTCCGAATACGACCACGGTGGCACCGAACTCGACTTTGGCGGTAAAGATCACTGCACCCACGCCGGTGGTGACGCCGCAACCGATGTAACAGACCTTGTCGAACGGCGCGTCTTCGCGAATCTTGGCCAGCGCGATTTCCGGTACCACGATGTAGTTCGAGAAGGTCGAGGTGCCCATGTAATGGAACAGCGGCTTGCCGTCGATCGAGAAGCGGCTGGTTGAATCCGGCATCAGACCCTGGCCCTGCGTTGAGCGGATCGACTGGCACAAATTGGTTTTTCGCGAGAGGCAGAATTTGCACTGACGGCATTCCGGCGTGTACAGCGGAATGACGTGATCATCCTTGCGGATCGACTTTACGTCCGGGCCAACATCGACCACGATACCGGCACCTTCGTGGCCAAGGATGGCCGGGAAAAGGCCTTCCGGATCGGCACCCGAGAGCGTGTAGTAATCGGTATGGCAAATGCCGGTAGCCTTGAGTTCGACCAGCACTTCACCGGCGCGGGGACCGCCTAATTCAACGTCTTCGATGGTCAGGGGACGGCCGGCTTGCCATGCTACTGCTGCTTTGGTTTTCATTTGGTAACTCGCTTTTTGTCTGGTCTATCATGGATGGGCAATGCCTATTTCGAGACCATTATTACCGCAAAACCGGATCCTCTTCTCACCGTTCTTTTTTCCTGACACTTGGCCATGACCCTTTCTTCCGTAGTCACTCAACTGTTTCCACCACTAGTTCCATTTCGCAGTGGCCGCCTTGCCGTCGATACACGTCATGATTTGTACTGGGAAGAATGCGGCAATCCGGCAGGCATGCCGGTGCTGTTTCTGCACGGTGGACCGGGCGGTGGTATCTCGCCGCAGCACCGGCGATTTTTTGATCCGACGTTTTACCGCATCGTTCTGTTCGATCAGCGCGGTGCCGGTCAGTCGACGCCGCTGGGCGAATACCGCGACAACACGACACCCTTGCTGGTGGCAGATATCGAACAGTTGCGCACTTCGCTAGGCATCGCACGATGGCTGGTGTTTGGCGGTTCATGGGGTTCGACACTGGCGCTGGCCTATGGCCAGGCGCATCCGCAAGCCTGCCTTGGTTTTATCCTGCGCGGCATATTCTTGGGCTCGCAAACCGAGATCGACTGGTTCATTAATGGCATCAAATGGTTTTATCCGGAGGCGCATCAGCGCTTCGCCGAATTCATTCCGCCGGACGAACGCGACGACCTGATCCACGCCTACGGAAAGCGCCTGTTTAGCGACGATCCGGAATCCTATCTGCCGGCGGCGCGCAGCTGGAATCGTTACGAAAGCAGTTGCGTGTTCCTGTTGCCGCAAGACGATCAACCTGATTCGGATACGGTCAGTCTTGGTATCGGCCGGCTCGAGGCGCACTACATGCTCAATGCGTGTTTCCTGGCACCGAACCAGCTGCTCGATGGCATCGATGCGATACGGCACTTGCCGGCAGTAATCGTGCAGGGACGTTACGACGTGGTGTGCCCGCCGGTGTCGGCACATCGCTTGCATGCGGCGTGGCCGCAAGCACAACTAAAGATGATTGCCGATGCCGGTCATGCTGCGCTGGAGCCGGGAACGGCCAGCGCGCTGGTGGCGGCAACCGAAGCCTTCCGCTTGCGCGGGCATTTCAACTAAGCGACAGCACTACTTCATGCGCTTGTTCGCATCGGCGATGATGGTCGGGCAAGGTGATTGACTGTTGTCGCTTGGGGCGACCATCGCCAGCAAGGCGGCAAACGGATTGAGTAAACCCAGCCCGACGACGGCTGCACCGCGTACGGCCAGTGCACCCATGGCGACGCCGACCTGCGGGTTCTTGAAGGTGCCTTTCACGTACAGCGGCGAGCGCAAGGAAAATACCCGGAAGCCCTTGGTCTGCGGATGCACGTTCAGGTCCAGATGCTCGGTGCCGAGGTTGACGGTGCCATCGACATTGATCAGCGCATCGGTCGTGTCTAGCGCAAACACGCGTGAATCGAGCACGCCCTTCCTGACGATGAATTCGGCGGCGGCGCAATTGATCTTCACCGGCGTGTCGCCAAACAGTTTTCCAACGACGATGTTGGCGACGTTTAGCCCGGCCTGCTCGAGCAAGGTGCCGCTCATCACGCCATCGTTGAGCAACATGCGCAGCTCGCCGTCCAGTGTCGCGGCCAGCGCGGCCGGGGTGTTGCCGGTCGCCGCCAGTGACGCATCGCCATTGACCTGACCGAAACTCGTCTTCATTGGCTCGAAGCTCGGGAACAATTGTTTGAGCCGCAGGCCGCGTGCCGAAATGGTGAACTTGCCGC
Organism: Actimicrobium sp. CCI2.3; assembly: GCF_035019065.1. NCBI lineage: Bacteria > Pseudomonadati > Pseudomonadota > Betaproteobacteria > Burkholderiales > Oxalobacteraceae > Actimicrobium > Actimicrobium sp. CCI2.3. The sequence continues at coordinate 3,882 of NZ_JASJWR010000015.1, forward strand.
GCAGCGGATCAGCACTGCCATCGAGGGCGATCTTGCCAGTCAGTGTGCCGCCGGCGACGCCGAAGGCTAGCGGATCCAGCGTGAGCACGCCGTCATTCATGATGACGTGCGCCGACACATCATTGACCGGCAAGGCAGCATCACGAATGATCTGCTTGCCGACAAACTTGACATCGGCATCCATGGCTTTCCAGCGGTCGGTACGAAATGGCGTGACCGGAATCGCGCGGCCGGGTACCAGCCTGACGTCGGCTGAGGGCGCAGCGGTCTTGCTGGCACCCACCAGCGGTGCCAGGTCGGCGAACAGCAAGCGTTCCGAACGCACCGCGCCGGCCAGTTTCGGGCGCGCTCCTGCGGTGCTGTAGGTGAGCGTACCAGCCAGGTCCGAACCACCGACTTTTCCCGTGAATTGTTCATAGCGGAACACGCTGTCGGACTTGCGCAGCCGTCCGGTCAAATGACCGCTGGTCGAAAATGGCGGGGTGTCCGGTAACGCCACGCCGGTTAGCGGGTACAGGTGCGCCATGCTGCCTGACGCCAGCTGCAATTGCAGATCGAGTGCGGCCAAGTTGCCCGGGTCGGTGATGGTGCCATCAAGAACGATATGACTGTCGCCAACACGCAGGTCGGTCTGCAATGGAAATGGCCGGCTGGTATCAGTGAGCGACAGCACGCCGCCGAACTTGCCGCTGCCTTTGACGGCAGCCTTGTTGTACGTGCCGCTGACATCGAAGGCGAAGCCATAAGTGGATGCCGCGACCGCCGGCGCGTCCTTGTCGAGCAAGGCTCCGACCTCGACGGCATTGCCGGCAGGCCGGATCGTGGCGACGGCGTCGATCTTCTTGAGTTGATCCGTGAGGGCGACGGTGCCACTGGCAAAGCGGATCTGGTCGAGCGTCAGTGTCCATGCCGATGGCGTGTCCGCCGGGGGGGTGAGGATCCAGTTGACGCTGCCGTCGGCGCGTCGCTCCAGATCGACGGCCGGATTGACCAGCGTGATCGACGGGATGGCAATTTGCTGGCGCAACAGGGGCAGCAAGGCGATGTCGACATCGATCTGCTCGAGTGCGGCAAAATTCGGCTGGCGCGCCCAGTCAGGATTGGTGATCACCACATCGCTGGCGGTGAAGCGCGGCCACGGCAAGGTGCTGCGCCAGCCGGTGTCGCCGGGTGGACGATGCCAGCTGAGGTTGAGGTGGCCGCGGATCGCAAAGTCGCGTCCGATCGCTTGCGAGACCTTGTCATTGAGCCACGGGCGGCTGCGGTCCCAGTCCCACGTCAGCAGGACCGTTAGCATCAATGCCATCACGGCAGCGACGATGGCCGCACCGATCACGGCGATTCTGGCGGGCTTGTTCATTGTGATCATGCGACATTCCTGGAGGGGTAAGGTGAGGGCGCGGGTCAGTGAAGCCCGGCGCGCCGCTACGGTTTTCGCAGACGACTTATTTTTCAAGTTCGATAATGACGGCTTCGAGCATCTTGCGGATATCGGTCTGGACGATGGCATTGCCCACCAGCGGCGGCACGAAAAAATCCGGCTCGATAGCACCGGTGTAGTCGAGGCGGGTACCACTGACGCCCGCCTGTTCGGCCGGACTCATCGACCAGCGCGCACTGTACCGCTTCATGTCGCCCGAGACCAGGGCGACTTCGATGGATGAGGGGGGCTTTTCGGTGATCCGCACCTGCAAATGGATCGCGTGATGGAAGACAAAAAGTCCGCCTCGACCGTCCTGCTCCAGCAGTACTTCCGTGCCGTTGCGCGACAGGATGCGGGCGCGCAGCAGGTTCGGAACGTAGTCCGGCTGCCGTTCGTAATCGGTCAGAACTTGCCAGACCCGTTCCGGCGTTGCATTGGCAAACCCGCTGGCCCGGATGTCAAAGTAAGGCTGCTCTGCAGTATGGTTGCGCGTAACGGCGATATCAATGGGGGAAGCGGACACCGCCGGCGATGCCAGCATGGCGGCGGTAGCAACGAGCAGGGAACAGAGAGCGGCGATGGTCATGGTGGTCTTACCCGTTGGCATCAGAGGGACAACCTTAGCAGAAAAGAACTCCTGCTCGCCGTCTTGTTGCAGGGCAGGGAGAATGGCAACCGGATTGGTCGTGCCAAAGCGGATCGTCGAGGATGCGCGAGCCGTGTGCTCAGTGTGGCCTGGCGGATAACCGGATGACCGTTCATTAGCGCACCTCTTTTTTGCTACTGGCATCGCAGGATGGCGGTGTATCTTGTCTGTCCTCGATCACGTCGACGGCAATGCCAACGACAATTTATTTCAGGATTCCCATCATGAAAAAACGGTTTGCAATCTTCATGGCCGCGCTGGGTGCGGCACTCGCAGCCTGTACGCCGACCCGACTGCCTGGCCCCCGCAGCGACACGCTCGGCCAGCCAGCGAGTCCGCTGACTACCAGCACGCTGGAGGGATACAAGGAAGTGCTGGCGGAGCATATTTCAAATGCCAATGCCAGCCAGGTGTACGGCGGTCGGCCGCAGGCATTCCTGCGCTCGGTGATCGTGGTCAAGTTCTCTGTCGATGCTAGCGGCAAGCTGCTGCAGAGCGACATTATTCGCAGCAACCATGACAGCACGACCGATGCGATTGCGCTCGGCAGTTTGCGCGCCAGCGCACCGTTTCCGCGTCCGGCGCAGCAACTGCTTAGCCATGGTCGGCTCGAACTGTCAGAAACCTGGTTGTTCAATGCCGATGGCCGTTTCCAGATACGCAGCATCGCCCAGCCACAAATGAGCGAATAGCCGCTGAGGGTACTTGCGCCGGATATGTGTTCCAGCACATGTCGCCGTCGTCGCGCAAGACGGTAGAATCCGAGCTTACGCAGCGGGCACCCTGTCAACGGGGCGGCCTGCCAGATCAAACCAGATTCAGGAGCACCATGTCTGCCACCCCACGTGTTGAAACAGGTCGTCCGGCCAAGCTGTATTTTTATGCCGACCGGCACACGGCAGAGCGCGCCTTGCAGGTTGGGGAGTTTCGCCTGCGCTCCAGCGGCCAGGGCGACCCTGCTTCAGGGGCATCGCCGGCCAGCCAAATCCTGCCATTCGGTGCAACAAAGACGGTGGCAACGGTCGGATTCCTGACGCTGAGCCTGTCCACCGCTCTCAGCGAAAAACTGACCCGCAAGGATACGGCAGGACTGTGCTGCGTCGTCATCCACAACACGGAAGAATTCGGCGAGCGCTTGCACCGTGCCGTGCACAAGGCACTGCCGCAATGGGCCGGCATCGACGCGGCAGTGGCCTATGGAGCCCCAAGCGCATTGGGAGCGGCGTTCACCAGAGGACGTCATCTGGCGGGACAAAAAGAATGGCTGTTTGCCTGGCGTCCGATGCAGCCTGCGTTGTCGCTGAACCCGATCGTGATCCAGATTGGCAGCCTCGCTTCCTTCGCCGAATTGCGCGAACCTGAACAAGAAAGCAACCCATGAAAATTCTTGATGTCGATGTCGCGGTTATCGGAGCAGGCAGTGCCGGTTTGACGGCTTATCGTGCTGCCAGATCCCACGGCGGCAAGGTCCTGCTGATCGAACGTGGTCCCAACGGCACCACTTGCGCACGGGTTGGTTGCATGCCGAGCAAATTGCTCATTGCTGCTGCCGATGCCGCTTACCACGCCGCGGATGCCGCTGGATTTGGCGTGCATGCTGGTCCGGTACGCATCGATGGCGAGGCGGTGATGGCACGGGTGCGGGCCGAACGCGACCGTTTTGTCGGGTTTGTGCTGGAAGGCGTCGAAGCCATCGCGCCGCTTGATCGATTGACCGGCAGTGTCCGTTTTCTCGGTCCGCAGCAGTTGCAAGTGGACGAGCACACCGTTGTCAACGCGGCGCGTATCGTCATCGCGACCGGATCAAGTCCGCGTCGGCCGCCAGAGTTGCAGATGCTGGGCGATCGACTCATCGACAACGAGCAGGTGTTCGACTGGACCAGCCTGCCCGAATCGGTCGCCGTACTGGGCGCTGGCGTGGTCGGTCTCGAACTGGGGCAGGCGCTGCATCGGCTTGGTGTGCGGGTGGCATTGTTCGGGCGCGGCGACAAGCTGGGTCCATTGAGCGATCCGGAAGTGCGTCGCAGCGCGCTTGACTGCATTGGTGGCGAACTCGATTTGCGACTCGATAACCAGCGCTTCGATGCGCAACGCGACAACGATGGCGTGCTGGTGCAATCGGCTGGCAAGGATGGCGTTGTGCGGTGCGAGCATTTTGCGCTGGTCCTGTCGGCTGCAGGGCGTGTGCCTAACCTGGCCGGATTGCAACTTGAGTACGCTGGTCTGGAGCTCGACAAGCGTGGGGTACCGCACTTCGACCGCACCACCATGCAATGCGGTAGCAGCACGATATTCATTGCCGGCGATGCCGATGCCGAGTTGCCGTTGCTGCATGAAGCCGTTGACCAGGGGCGCATTGCCGGCAACAACGCCGGCGGCTTCCCGGATATCCAGGCCGGGCTGCGTCGCACGCCGCTCAGCGTGGTGTTTTGCGATCCGCAAATCGCGCTGGTTGGACAACGTTTCAGCGACCTTGTGCCGCGCCGCTATGCGACAGGCAGTGTGTCCTTCGTCGATCAGGGGCGCAGCCGGGTGATACGACAGAACCGCGGCGTGTTGCGACTGTATGCCGAGCTTGGCAGCGGCCGCTTTTTAGGTGCCGAAATGGTGGGTCCGCGGGCCGAACATCTCGCGCATCTGCTGGCGTGGGCTTGCCAGAATGCGATGACCGTGGCGCAGATGCTGGAGATGCCGTTTTATCATCCGGTGGTCGAAGAGGGCGTGCGCACGGCGCTGCGCCGCTTGCAAGTTGAGCTTGAACAGGACATTCCCGAGATCGAGCACTGTGCTGACTGCACGCCGGGTATGTAATTTGCCCGGGCTCAAATGATGGCGAGTGATCCGGTTCATGATGGGGCAGCTATCCTTGCGGTATCTGCCAATTAAGCGAGTTAGCGTACTGTGTTGCCTGCGGTTCCGGGTTATGGTGTGAACTGCCAAGAACTGTGTACCCTGCAGAAACGTTATTTTTACCTACAAGGAGTTTCATTATGCTGACATCCCATCTCAGAACTGGCCGTACCGATATGAAGACCCTGGTCCAGGATGCGCAAGACCTGTTTCGTGAAGCGACTTCCGCAACCGGTGTCAAAGCCGAAGAACTGCGTGGCAGAGGCATGGAATTGCTTGAAACCGCAAAGGTCCGGGCACATGACGCCCAAGTTGCTGCGGTCGAAACCGGCAAGGAAATCGCCACGAGCGCTGACGACTATGTGCATGAGAACCCTTGGCGCGCTGTCGCCGTATCCGCGACGGTTGGTTTGCTGGTTGGCTTGCTCATCGCGCGCAAGTAAGCCGGTTTTTTGCACCACATGGAAAACAAATCTCCCGGCACGGCCGTCCCGCCCCCTGGCCTGATCGTCGGCATGGCGGGCATGGCACGCAATTTTTTTGCGCTGATGGTCAATCGGATCGAGCTGGCATCGGTCGAGCTTGCCGAAGTGCGAACAAACCTGCTCAAGCTGATCCTGGTAGCCGCTGCTGGCGTCATCGCAGCATGCTTCGCGCTGGCTTTCTGGACCGGCTTGCTGGTCTATCTGAGCTGGGACGCGCTGGGCTGGAAAATCCTGCTGATCGTTGCAGCTGCCTTCACAGTCGTTGCCGTCGGAATTTTGTTCTACGCGAAATCGATGCTCAGCCAGGGCAGTCTGTCGATGCCTGCCACGCTGGCAGAGCTGCGTAACGACCGCGATGCATTGCTGTAATTACCGGAGCCCAGATGAACGATGAATCGCCTATCTCCAAGGTACTCACCCCGGCCCAGCGCAAGGAAAAGCTGATCCGCGAGGGGGCTAATTTCCGCGCAGGCATTCGCAGTTCGATCGAATTGGTCGGCAATAACTTGCAAACCGATACGCTGGCACGCAGCATCATTACCCAGTTGACGGGTACTGCCTATGCGGCTGTCGGGAGCCTGTTGCGTGTCAAGGGAGCGAATTTGCAGACGTTGTTGCCGATCGTTGTCAGCGGCATTTCGTTTGTGGTCAAAGCGCGCTTGCTGCTTCCGTTGTTGCGCACCACCGCCGTCGCTGGCGTGGTCGGTGCCGGTGCGTATTTCCTGTTGCGCCGTCGCAGTCGAACCAGCGAAGACGATAGCGTGTGAAAAGATAAGCAGCCAAAAAAAATGCCGACATGACGTCGGCATTTTTTTTTGACAGAAATAGTCTACTTGGCGGCTGCAATCATGTAGTCAACGGCAGCCTTGACTTCGTCATCGCTGGCGGACGATCCACCTTTGGCCGGCATCATCCCTGCCTTGCCCTGATAGCCCTTGATGGCATGCTCATGCAGCACGGCTGGGCCCTGCTTGATGCGCTCAGCCCAGGCCAGCTTGTCACCGAACTTCGGTGAACCAGCAATCCCTGCGGCGTGGCAAGCCATGCAAACACTGTCATAGATTTTTTTACCGGTATCAGCAGCCAGTTTGACTGGTTCTGCCGGTGTGGCCGGTGTTGCAGCAGGGGCCGCCATGGCCGCAGGTGCTGGTGCAGCGGCGTCTGCAGTCGGCGTCGCTGCAGCGGCAGGCGCGTCCGGTTCCTTGAACGTGGCACCAGCCTGGTTCGCCATGTAAGCAACGGCGCGAGCAACTTCAATGTTGTCGAGGTCGGCGTTACCGCCTTTCGCAGGCATACCGCGAATGCCATTGACTGCATGGGTCACCAGCGTGTCGTAACCTTGAGCAATACGTGCTGACCAGGCGGCAGTATCGCCGACTTTAGGAGCACCAGCGACGCCAGCGGCATGGCAAGCCATGCAGGCACCCTTGTAGACGGCTTCGCCGCTTTGCAGCACCTTGATGGCGTTCACATCCTTGAAGGTAAAGCCTTCGTCGGCGACGGGTCTGATCCGTGCCGAGATGGCCTGTGGCGTCAGTGCTTCGGAGCCGTCACCGACCTTGTTGGCATTGGAAACATACTGCACCAGCAAAACGATACCAATTATCGGAACAATAAAGCCGGCAACGACGGCTGCAATCAGTTGTTTCGGAGTTTTGATACCGCTTGAATGTTCGTCGTGTGAATCGCTCATGTTTACCTCAATGCAAATTTCGAAGCCGGTGGACGGTCTGGCGCATTGCTTGCAGCGCTAGACTTCGCAAAGGTCTGGATTATAGATGAGTTGGTATGTGTTTGGAACGAACAACGCTGCTATCCATGGACGGACGCGGCGAAAAACGGTATCCTTCAGCCCTCTTGAGGGTTCTCCTTATGCGGCTGTAGCTCAGTGGATAGAGTATTGGCCTCCGAAGCCAAGGGTCGCTGGTCCGATTCCAGCCAGCCGCACCACTTTCAAGAAATTGCATTATCTGCATTCACTGTCAAAGCACTAGCCCAGACGTATCTACTTCCTACCTAAAAAACGCTGCCAGCTTGAATCGCCAGCGGTGTTGTAGTGCCAATTTTGCATTTCTCTCTGCCATTAGTGAACGTGAATAGGGCACCATCAAATTAGCTGACCCTACTCAGGACGACAACGTTGTGAGTCAAGCGTTCGTGCAGCACGTTTTTCCAGTCCTGGTCGAGCCAATGTGCGACCTCGTCAAAGCCCGCCGTAATCCGCGCCAGCAGGCCATCAAGGTAGATTGCTGCCTCCTCCGCACCCGTAAAGCCAAACCGATGTGCGTCAGCCAGCACCGCGTTCCGAGAAATGTCGAAACGCCCCTGAGATAACTGCATGTGAAGACGAACTGGTGTTTCCACCGGGTTCGGCACGACGTCGAAAGCCGGCGCGAGCCGCCAGCAGCGGCCTTCCGCGCTGAAGACAATGGCATGATTGCGCAGATGGTCATCATCGTTGCCGCATACCGCATTGAACACCATGCGCCCAAACAGTTCGATACGGTCTTCAATTGGACCACCCGCCAACCGCAACTCTTCGGCTAAACGCGGATAGCTCCAGCGGTCTGTCTGGAAGAGCCCAGGATAGTCGGCCTGCAGCAACGATGCGGCGCTCACGCACATGTGGCGCTGCTGGCCGGTTCGGTCAAACCGTAGAACCCGTACCGCATTCCTGCCATCTGTGGCAGGGTGAAAGACAGTACTGGCAAAATTTAATCCACTTGCCGCGCCCCACTGCTGACCGACGTGCTCGAGCAGAGGAATGTTGGCAAGGTCTGATGCAATCTCCGGTTTAACCAGCCAAAACTGACCGTTGTCTCCTTGTACCGTGGTTTTCGGCCGCGCACCACCCACACTGGCCGTCTGGACCAACCTTGCACGAATTTTTGCGCGTATCGCAGGACGGCGCTCCGCAAGTGCCGTCAATTCTTCTATCACCTCACCGAGTTTAGGCAGTCCGGTGGTGCTCACTTTCGAGTCAGGGGGCCTGGCGCTTGGACCAATGGCAAGTGCACCCCAGCGATCAAGGTTGCTGGCTTTGAGCAAGTATCGTAGTGGCGGAGCATCTTCCGGCAGATTATGTTCCCGGCGCAGTAAAGCCTGGCCCCATGCGTCCGGGCAGGCATCGCGTAAAACGTCATGCAGGCCTTGATATCGTGGTGCCGAGACATCCGTTCCCGGCAAAAACGGCAAGTTTCGCGGGTCGATGGCCCAGGCAAGCCCTGCATCAATGTAAGAGGGGGCGTACTTGAAAAAACCTTCTCCGGGTTGGCCTGTCTTGTACCTGCCAACCGTGACCCATTCGCCATTATCTGGCCGCTGCAGATAGACGTATGTCGGCTTAGAAATACTCAGCATCGTCAGCTCCCTTGTCCTGCTGGCGCAACTTGACGCGCTGGCCGTAGTCGCCCTGCCAAAGTTTGGCAGGCAGTGCGGGTGCCGCCTGGTCGAGGATGCCTAGCGCAAGAAGCGCGGTCAAATAAGCACCTGCACCTGCACCTGGGTCCCCTTTTTCCAGCCGAAGCAGCGTCGTCCGGGAGATACCCAGTCGGGCCGACAAATCAGCGACAGCAATGCGCTGACGCAGGCGCTGCGTGGTAATACACTTGCCCCACATTGTGAGCCGGTCCTGCACCAGGGTTGGCCAACTTTCAGCCTTGGAGAGCTTCTTTGGCATGACTTACTCCGTTCATAGATAGGTCTTTATAACATGTAACGCTTTATCTACGAACAGTATTGCATGCCGGGTTGCACCATAGTTAAGGCGTTATGCCATATAGCGCCATATCTATGATGCCTGTCCGCAGACTTTTTGGCTGGTACCTTTTTGTTTGGCGGAAGGTTTAATGTGCCGTTTAGCCATATTCGTAAAAGAGAGTAAGCGTTATCCAGATCATCCTTCCTACACGCATCGGAGCACTACGGCGAATTTCTGGCCACAGGCTTTCCCTGGCAATGATGCCGCAAGGTGTGCTGCATTTCACCCTTCTGCGCAATGTGCTGAATTGTGGCAAAGTTTCTATAAAGAAAATTTGTCCTAATAATGAAACTTCGCAGAATGGCCCTGAATGAAAATGCAAAAGAAATCCGATCTTCCCACCAAGCTATGCGTTCGTTGCGGCTTGCCATTCACTTGGCGCAAGAAATGGGAACGGGTATGGGAAGACGTCAAATACTGCTCCGATCGCTGCCGTGAAAACAAAGGTGGCAAAGCATGAGCGCCGTTATCTACTGGTTCAGGAACGACTTGCGGCTGCTGGATAACCCGGCTTTTCTGTTGGCGTGCCGTGAAAGTAGCCAAGTATTGCCGGTGTTTTGCCATGATCCAGGGGACCGGGCCCTGACGCACTGGGGTTTTGAGCGAGTCGGTGCACATCGGCGTACTTTTGTCGCGGCAACATTGGCGGATCTGGGCGCGCAGCTCACAGCGCGGGGTAGTGCTTTGATAGAACTTGCCGGGCGACCCGAAGACGTGTTGTCGACCCTGGCGCGGGATCTGGGGATTACCCGGATCGTCTGCGAAGCGATCGCTGCGCCCGATGAGCAGGATGCCGTTCAGGCCCTGCGGGCAGCGGGTCTGACTGTCGATACGGTCTGGCAGTCCAGTTTGCTTGATCCGGATGCGCTACCGTTTTCTGCCCGGCAGTTGCCTGACATGTTCACGCTGTTCCGGCAAGCCATAGAAAAAGCCAACGTGGCACCCCCGGCACCGATGGATTTTCCGGAGACGATTCCACCGTTGCCGGTATGGATTGCTCCGCTTTCGCACCGCCACGATGCCATGCCGCCATCGCCGCCAGACGTCGATGCGCGAACGTCATTTCCTTACCAGTTAGCGGCGTGCGCCGGCGGAACAACCGCAGCGTTGGCGCACCTGCATCAATATATGGACCGCAAACTCGCACACACCTACAAGGACACACGCAACGGACTCACTGGTCTGGACTATTCCAGCAAGTTCTCGCCGTGGCTGGCCACGGGAGCCTTGTCGGCGCGCACGATCAACGCGGCGCTCGAACAATTCGAAAATGACTTCGGTGCCAACGACAGCACTTACTGGCTCTGGTTCGAGTTGATGTGGCGCGATTATTTTCGCTTCCTGCATCTGAAATATGGCCGCAAGCTGTACCGTTACCACGGCCTTGCCGAGGTCGGCAGCGCCAGACCGGTGCATGACGCCGCGCTATTTGCACGCTGGTGTCGGGGTGTGACCGGCGAGCCCATTGTCGACGCCGGCATGCGCGAACTGGCAGCCACCGGTTACCTGTCGAACCGGTTGCGCCAGATTGTGGCGAGTTACCTGATTCACGATCTGGACGGCGACTGGCGTGCCGGAGCCGCCTGGTTCGAGTCGCAACTGGTCGATTTTGATGTCTACAGCAATCAAGGCAACTGGCTCTACCTGGCCGGTCGCGGTACGGACCCGCGCGGCGGTCGCCGCTTCAATCCGCAAAAGCAAGCCAGGGACTACGATGCTGATGGCGCATATCGGGCATTATGGGAAACCGTCTGATCGGGACAAATCTCGGTTAGCGGGCGCAGGTGCATAATTTGCTTATGACAAGACACCGCCATTGATGCACCCGCCCGGTGCGCTCCTGGATGGTTTAAACGGGAGATAGCGTGCGCAAGCGATCATAGCAATAAGGCATCTGCGCATACACTATCGCCCGGAACACCCGCTCCGTCGCGACGAGGACCGATCTCTCCCCAGCCCTCTCATCGAAAGGTTTCACCATGGCGATTCGAGTCGCATTGCATCACAAGACCAGTTACCGCTACGATCGTCTCGTGAGTTTGTCGCCGCATGAGGTCAGGCTGCGTCCCGCCGCCCATGCGCGCACGCCGATCCTGTCGTACTCGCTCAATATCCTGCCAGATGAACATTTCCTGAACTGGCAGCAAGACCCGTACGGCAATTACATTGCCCGTGTGGTATTCCCGGAGCGCACCGCTGAACTGTCGTTCACGGTCGATCTGGTGGCAGACATGACCGTAATCAATCCGTTCGACTTTTTTGTCGAGCAGTATGCGGAAAGTTTTCCGTTCGATTACACCGAGCAGCTCAGCTTCGAGCTTGGTGCCTACCTGAAGATCGATGAGGCCGGTCCGCTGTTGCTGGCCTGGGTGGCGGAAGCCCGCCGCGCACTGGCCGCCAAGCCGATCGGGATTGCCGATTTTCTGGTTGCCTTGAATCAGCGTCTGCAAGGCGATATCGGCTACCTGGTACGGATGGAGCCGGGCGTGCAATTACCCGAAGATACGCTGACATTGCGCTCGGGCTCGTGTCGTGACAGTGGCTGGCTGCTGGTGCAGATACTGCGCCATCTCGGACTGGCCGCGCGCTTTGTCTCCGGCTACCTGATTCAGTTGACTGCTGACGTCAAATCGCTCGATGGTCCAAGCGGCACCGCAGTCGACTTCACCGATCTGCATGCGTGGGCCGAAGTGTATGTGCCGGGTGCTGGCTGGATCGGGCTGGATCCGACCTCCGGCATGCTTACCGGCGAGGGGCACATCCCGCTGGCTTGCACGGCCGTGCCGTCATCGGCCGCACCAGTGACCGGCCTGGCCGATTGGGCCAATGTCGAGTTCGACCATGTGATGACGATTACCCGCATTCACGAAGATCCGCGTGTCACCAAGCCCTACAGCGAAGCCGACTGGCAGCGCATCGACAAGCTTGGTGCCAAGGTGGATGCCGACCTGAAGAAGCAGGACGTTCGCCTCACGCAAGGGGGCGAACCGACGTTCGTCTCGATCGACGACATGGATGGTCCCGAGTGGAACACGCTGGCCCATGGCGACCACAAGCGCGCACTCGCCGGTGACCTGTCCCGGCGTCTGAAAAAACAGTTTGCTCCCGACGGCATGCTGCATTACGGGCAGGGTAAATGGTATCCGGGCGAGCCCTTGCCGCGCTGGGCGCTGAACCTGTTCTGGCGTATCGATGGTCAGCCGATCTGGCGCAATCAGGCGCTGTTCGCGACCGAAGACCACGACGATGGCTACACCGCCACCGAAGCCGGTACCTTCGCCCACGCACTGGCCGAGCGCCTTGCGCTGCATCCCGCTGCGCTGATTCCTGCCTACGAAGACGTCTGGCAGCAAGCCCAGTTTGAACAGCGCTTGCCGGACAATCTTGACCCGCTCAAGGCCGACCTGAAAGCACCGGAAGGACGTCGCCGGTTGGCCCGTCTGCTCGAAGAGGGCCTCGGTGAAATCGTCGGTTACGTGCTGCCGCTGGCACCGGCCAAGCAGGCCGGCCGCAAGCCGCGCGGCAAGGCGTTGACGGCCAGTACCGCTGCCTGGCTGACCAGCAAATGGCCGCTCAGACGCGAACACTTGTATCTGATCGGTGGCGAGTCACCGCTCGGCCTGCGTCTGCCGCTCGACACCTTGCCGTGGGAATTGCCCGACGAGATGGAGCCGGAATTCGATGTCGATCCGTTTGATGCCCGTGCCGATCTCGATAGCGCACCGGTTGTCGGTCACGCTGCCGTCAAGGTCAAACCGAAAGACAAGCCTTTACCGCGAGAAGTCATCCACACCGCGTTGTGCGTGCAGGTACGTACTGGCCGGTTGCATGTGTTCATGCCGCCGGTCAAGCGCATCGAAGACTATCTGGCGCTGGTCGCCATCGTCGAAGATACCGCCGCGCAGCTCGACATGCGGCTCTGGCTCGAAGGCTACACGCCGCCGCGTGACCCCCGCGTGAAGATGCTCAGTGTGACGCCAGATCCGGGCGTCATCGAAGTCAATATCGATCCATCGTCAAGCTGGAAGGAACTTGTCCACAAGACCACGATTCTGTATGCCGAAGCGCGCCAAAGCCGGCTCGGTACCGAAAAATTCATGCTCGATGGCCGTCACACGGGTACCGGCGGCGGTAACCACGCCACGCTCGGTGGTGCGACAGTCGAAGACAGCCCGATGCTGCGCCGTCCCGACGTGCTCAAAAGCTTGATCACTTATTGGCAAAACCATCCGGCGCTGTCCTACCTGTTCTCCGGGACGTTCATTGGCCCGACCAGTCAGGCGCCACGCATTGATGAAGCGCGGGACGACAATCTCTATGAGCTGGCCATCGCGTTCCAGCAAATGGAGAAGGTCTTGCCGACCACTGCCGAGAGCGATCGCCCGTGGCTGGTTGACCGCTTGCTGCGCAATTTGCTGGTCGATTTGACCGGCAACACGCACCGTTCGGAATTCTCGATCGACAAGTTGTACTCGCCGGATGGCCCGACCGGTCGGCTCGGACTGGTCGAATTCCGCGCCTTCGAAATGCCGCCGCACGAACGCATGAGCCTGCTGCAAATGCTGCTGTTGCGTGCGCTGGTGGCGCGTTTCTGGCGCGAGCCCTACCAGGGAAAACTGATTCACTGGGGCACGCAATTGCATGACCGCTGGATGTTGCCGCACTTCGTAGCCCAGGATATTCGCGACGTGGTGCAGGACTTGCGCGCCTCTGGCTATGCGTTTGAAGAGCGCTGGTTCGATCCGTTCGTCGAATTCCGTTTCCCGCGCTACGGCACGGTCGCATACCACGGCATCGAGCTCGAGTTGCGGCAAGCCATCGAGCCATGGAATGTGCTCGGCGAAGAAGTCAGCAGTGGCAGCACCGCGCGCTATGTCGACTCGTCGGTCGAGCGGATGCAGTTGCGGGTGCGCGGCATGGTCGATGGCCGGCATGTCGTGACCTGCAACGGCCGGCCGCTGCCGCTGTCAGCGACGGGTGTGCCAGGCGAATATGTGGCGGGTATCCGTTTCCGCGCATGGAGCCCGTGGTCGGCGCTGCATCCGTCGATAGGCGTGCAGGCTCCGCTGGTGTTTGACCTCGTCGATACCTGGAGCAGCCGTTCGATCGGTGGTTGCCAGTACCACGTCGTGCATCCGGGTGGCCGCAATTACGAAGGCTTTCCGGTCAACGGCAACGAAGCGGAAGCACGACGTTTTGCGCGCTTTGTCGGACACGGTCACACGCCAGGACCGATGACCGTGACGCCGGAACCGCTCAATCCGGCCTTCCCGTTCACGCTGGATTTGCGCTGGCAGTCATGATCAGGTCGGCTGCCTGGGCTTGTTAAGCCAAGCGGAGCAAGGATGCGCCACCCGGGACAGGCATGAAGCCGTCAGTTCCGGGTGACGCAGGGTGGTCTCGTTCACTGTGCTTTTGAAATACCTCGCCCTTGACGGCAATTTCTAGCGCAATAAACCGCGAACAGCCGCAGCGCTCCGTGTCTGCGCCAGCTGTGGCCGTAGCAATGGCTGTGCTTGTTCATCGAGCCTGAAGATGCTGACCACCTCGACCAAACTGGCGGCTTGCTGTTGCAGGATTTCGGATGCCGCTGCGGACTCTTCGACTAATGCGGCATTCTGTTGGGTCACCTGATCCATCTGGCCGATGGCCTGATTGACTTGCTCGATGCTGAGACTCTGTTCCTGACTGGCGGTGCTGATGTCGATCATGATCGTATTGACCTTCTGGATACTGGTCACAATGTCGGTCATGGTGGTACCTGCTTCGCTGGCCAGCGTGCTACCAGCGTCGATACTGGTGACCGACTCATTAATCAGTGACGAAATATCTTTTGCGGCCGCAGCGGAGCGCTGAGCGAGGTTGCGCACTTCGGCCGCAACCACGGCAAATCCACGGCCCTGTTCTCCCGCACGGGCTGCTTCTACTGCGGCATTCAATGCCAGGATATTGGTCTGGAAAGCGATGCTGTCGACCACACTGGTGATGTCCGAGATCTTGCGCGACGAGGCCGAAATCGATTGCATCGTCAGTACCACCCGACTGACCACTTCGCCGCCTTTGACGGCAATCGCTGACGAGTCCAGTGCCATCTGGTTGGCTTCTCTGGCACGCTCGACATTCTGCTTGACGGTCGTTGTCATGTTGAGCATCGAGGTAGCTGTTTGACTCAGCGCGCTGGCTTGATGCTCGGTACGGGCAGACAGGTCGATGATGCCGGTAGCGATTTCACGCGACGCCACTGCCATGGTGTCAATGCCGCTGCGCACGCTGGTGACCGCGTTATGCAGAATCGCGACGGCACCCTGCAGTGCCAGACCGCTGTCGCTCTTCGCTGCAATTTTTTCGGCACTCAGGTTGATGACGCCGCTAGCTTTTCCTGTCAGCGCTTCGACGCTGACGTTCAGTTCGGCGCTCTGCACGGCGTCCTTGTGCAGCATGACGGCCAGATACGCCAGCACACCGGATTCGACCACGACATAAGCAGCATGCGTTATCACCTTTCCCAGACCCGGATCGGTGAAGCACAGCACGCCGTAGCCCCATTGTTGCAAGTAATTAAAGCTCAAGTGGTGGACAGCGATGACCACGGCAGCCACCAAAATTACCGCCCAGTCGCGGTAGCACAGCAATACGGCCAGCAGCACAAAAATGCCAAAGTGGAGTTCGGTCATGCCTGCAGCTTGATGAATATGTAGTGCGGAAAATATCATCAGCGCAGCAGCAACGACGAGGCGTGTCATCAAGCTACCACCAGCAGCAAGGATTAGCGCAGTCGGTATCAGCACGGCCGGCAAACCGATCAGTAAGGCCCAGATCAGCGTGTCATGCATCCCTGACAGCCCCAGACTCATGACGAAAAGACCCCACAACACGCACAGCATCAAGCGGTCTGCCTGAACGTAATTTTTATTAAGAAAGGTGCTGATGTCAGACATGGGCGGATTCCTCAGCGTTGTCGATAAGAATGAGTGTTTGGATTGAAATGCCAAAGACATACTATTACATTACTAAAATACTCAAAGACAACAGTTCATCGAAGGTAATTTCTTTATATTGAGCGCCATTCTAGTGGGTCAAAAATTGACTTGACAGCAAAAACGAGCAGCAACTGAACGTTTTCTTTTGCCCCGCACGCAGGAAGAAATAGCCATCTGCCGAGCAAGCCTGCAGCACCGATGGCATCGAAAAATGCACGCGAAGTAAAAAGCCAGATCGATGATCTGGCTTTTTTTATTACAAGTAGTCGGGAGTCGGGGTGGCTCAATCAGCGCAACCCGACGACCGACTCGTTGATCAGGGCCGAGATGTTCTTGGCCGCGGCTGCCGAGCGCTGGGCGAGGTTGCGCACGTCGGCGCTCTGGATGGCATCGCCCTGCAGTACGACCGCGATGAAGATCAGTACCCCGGTTTCGACGACGACATACGCGGCATGCGAGATCACCATGCCCAGGCTCCGTAAAACAACTGACACCGTAGCCTTATTGCTGCAAATAGTTAAAACTCAGGTGGTGCAGGGCGATGACTACGGCCGCGACCAGAATCACCGATCACGAAAAATTGTTTATCAAAAGCAATCTCGCTGGCGAGAATAATAAGCGGGAATTGACTGCAAAGTGACAAGCCCGCGGCGACTGCCGTCATTTCGACTACCGTCATGTACGCTGGCGGCAAGTCGGAGTGCATGGTCATCGCTATTGGCCGGCGCGTTGCAGAACCTAATTATCAAGAGCAAGTGTGTCGTGCCGCGCTGTGCACAATGGAATTATTGATTGCAGGAGTTCACTCATCATCATTACAACTTGTTGCGGGTGGAGTCATGACTTTTTTTGCGCGTTTTAATGGACAGATCCGGTCATTATTCAGAGGGGTGGCCACAGAATCTGCAGGAAAAAAAAGTGACAGGTCGCCGTTGAAAGACCATCGCGCCGAAGCGGTACGCGAGGAAAAATATCGTGGCAGTGATGCGTCAGGTGAGTGTGGCGTGCGTGATTCGGCGATCCGCAACAGGTTGCTCGGACAGACCGGTATCGAAGGGGAAAGACGGTTAGCAAGTCCTTCCAGAGGTGCGCAAAGTGGCAGGGCGGCTGGAAAATCCGACGACACCGTCGGGGCAATTTTTCACTCGCTGATTAGCGCACAGAATGTACTTGGTACCGAGGCGCTGTCACTGCGAATGGATGAATTGGAAAACCGGTCCGATCCGGCCAAGCGAGCCAGACTCCTCGCCAATCGGAAACAGCAGGCCCGAAACATGGCAGTTCTTGACGGTTTGATTCTTGTTGGACAACAAAAAATTGAGAAGCTCAATTCTATTCAGGCGAGCGGTCGCCCTCTCAGTGTTCAGCAAGATGTGGAGCTTGCTGACCATAGACGCCTTGTCATCGAGATGCGGATGATGCGATGCACCCCGCATTAAAGCGCTGTCCGGTGGTTGTCAACGACGCTGTAGCAAACCGCTGATAGCAGTGCCGTTTCGTCATGCAACGGCGCATCCGGGTAGTAGCAGCACTACCAGTTCGGGCGTGGCCGGTCCTGGTTTGGTCGTGACATCCCCTTTCGTGAGGTGTGACTTCGGCGACGATCGCGGACGGATGAACTGGCTATGGCCCGATATCAACAGCAGGTCGGGGGCTCGAAAGATTTATATCGCATAACCAATTATTTCTTTGCGTCTACTATTGGTTTAGCCTAGCATGAATTACTAAAGCGCCAGGTGGTCGGCTTCCCGGCGGACATTCGTCACAAACCTGCGCTTCTATCAGAGCGTTATTTCGCGTGAGATTTTGCTGAATATGCTAGGAAAATCATGAAAAACCTACTTCGTTTGCTGGTCATCATCCTGTGCATGATGAGGACAGGCTCCACGATGGCCCAAGGGCAACAAGCCGAAGTGCGCGGTGCCGGTTCGACTTTTGCGGCCGGTGCCTACACTTCGTGGGGGAGTATTTATAGTAAGGAAAAAGGGGTGACAGTCAATTACCGTGCCACCAGTTCGGGCGATGGCATCAAACAGATACTTGCCCATGCAGTCGATTTTGGAGCGACTGATTTCGCGCTGTCTCCTGCAGATCTCAAGAAAAACGACCTGATCCAGATTCCTACTCTGGTCAGTGGTGTCGTTCCCGTCCTTAATTTAAGCGGCGTCAAAGCCGGTCAGCTGAAATTGACAGGGCCGTTGCTGGCGGCGATTTTTTCACGTCGCATCAGCAATTGGAATGACCGTGAAATCCAGCTTCTTAATCCAGCCATCAAATTGCCTGACGTACCAATCCGATGCATTGTCCGCTCCGACGAGTCCGGCACTACGGCAGGTTTCACCGATTATCTCAGCAAGGCCGATACCGATTGGGCGTTACGGTTTGGTACTGGCTTGCGAGTCAACTGGCCGGCCGGTGTGGTGCCGGCCAAGGGTAACGATGGCATGGCCACCACGGTGAGTGAAACCGCCGGCGCGATCGGCTATGTGGCGGCCAACCAAGCGGCCAAAAAAAAATTGGTGTACTCACTGTTGCAGAACCGTAGCAAAAATTATGTCGCCCCTACCGAAGAAACGCTGCTGGCAGCAGTCAAGTCGAGCCCCGCCCCACGTGATGGCGAAGCGCTGAATTTCGTTGATATGCCGGCTAGTAACGCCTGGCCGATCACCGACGCGACCTATGTACTCATCGAGCGCACACCTAAAAACTCGGCGCGGGTTGCCGGCGTATTGCGATTCTTTTACTGGTCATTCTTGCGCGGCGATAACATGGCCAGCGAGACAGGTTACGTGCCGTTGCCGGCGATGGTTCAGGCTCGCGCTGTCGGCAAATTAGGCCAAGTGCGCGACGCACAGGGGCATCCGCTGGATTTCATGAGCAGTGTTTGGAATACCACTCTGGTTCGCGCAAGCGGCAGTCCAGTCATCTCGGGAAAATTGGGCGGCTGAGAGGCGGTAAGACTCTCCCGCAGTATTATTTTTCCGTTGCTAGTGGTGCGCTACCAGGGCGGGCTCCCGGCACTGGTGAAGATGGACGTGCCAATCAGTCACCCGCGACCAGCAATCCGAGTTCCTCCGCGTCCAGATAACACCATTCCCCTTCTTCCAGTCCCAATCCTTCCAGCGTCAACTGGCCGATCGCCACGCGCTGCAGCGCCGCACAATGATTACCGGCAGCGGCCAGCATGCGCTTGACCTGGTGATATTTGCCTTGTTCGAGCACGATCTCGATGCGGTGGCTGTCGACCATGCTGCAACGAACGGCAGCCAGCGGTGCCGGCTCATCGTGCAATTGCACACCGGCCAGCAACAGTGCCACCAGCTCCGGCGTGACCGGTTCGGCGGTGGTCGCGACATACACTTTCGGGATATGGGATTTCGGTGACGATTGCGCATGGATGAACGGGCCGTGATCCGACATCAGCAGCAGGCCGGTAGTGTCGTGGTCGAGCCGGCCGACGGGTTGTACATCGCGCCAGGTAAAGTTTTCCGGCAGGATGCTCAGCACGCCGGGATGATGGCTGGGCTTGCGCGAGCACTCGAAATTGGGTGGTTTGTGCAGCGCCACGAAGACGTGTTCGTGGAAATCCCAGTCTTCGTCGAACAGGCGGAAGGTCAGGCCATCGGTATCGAACGTGGTGCGGTAGTCGGTTACGACGGTGCCGGCGACAGACACTTCGCCATCGTCGATCAGTTGGCGGCACCATTTTCGGGTGCCGAATCCCTGCGATTGCAGGAGTCGGTCGAGCGTCAGTTTTTTCATGGCGGGACTGTAGCAGAAGCCCGAAAATCAAGGCGAAAAAAAACCCGTCCGCAGACGGGCCGGGCGGGACGCAGTAACTTAACCTTGCTTGCGACGACGTGCCATGAAGCCCATCAAGCCGAGGCCACCGAGCATCAGTGCGTAGGTCGATGGCTCTGGTACGGCCGAGACCGAGACGTTGTCGAGGACGGCACCGCCGTAACCGCTAGCGGCACTAGTAAACGACAGCGTCGTTGATGTAGTGAGCGCCTGGAATTGCTGAGTAAAAGAGGTGTAAGTCGGGAACGTACCTGAGAATACGGGGCCTTGCTGAACACCGTTGACTGCCACAGTCATTGTTGGAGCTTGGTTGCTGTTTTGTGAAAGATCAAAACTCAGCGAGTAGAAACCGCCTGCAGTGGTGGCAAATGTCTGGGACAGCGAACCAGGACCAGGCGTACCCAACATGTCGATGCTGTTGCCGGAAATGGCACCATATTGGTTATTGTTGATGACGTCGACGGAGGTGCCGCCAATGGTCCAGCCTGTCAGTGTCGAAGCTCCTGCACCGAGTGTCGTAAAGCCGGTGAATGGGCTTCCGGTAAATGCTTCAAAGTCACCATTGGAAATCAGGTTTGGTGCTGCATGGGCGCTACCAAACGCGGCAACAGCGGCGAAGGTGCCGGCTTGGATCAGTTGGGATAATTTCATGGGAAACTCCAATAAATTTTAAACGAGGAAAATTCAGGGGGGCTGTCCCATCAAATAAGGAACTTAAGCCTTTGTTGTAACGCAGGCTGATAATAGTCGAGCATTAATTCAACGACAACATTGTTTGATGTTAAAAATGTCAACGATTGTTAATAAATTGTCTACTGGAAACAATTGCTTTAAACCAATTCGCCGCAACCGAACGCGGGCAAAAATGCTTCGATTTCCCACCATCACCGCTGGTCGAATTGCTGCCAGTATCGATGTCAAGGCGAAAAAAAACCCGTCCGCAGAGGGGCCGGGCGGTACGCAGTCGCTTAACCTTGCTTGCGGCGGCGTGCCATGAAGCCCATCAGGCCGAGACCACCGAGCATCAGTGCATAGGTTGATGGCTCCGGTACGGCCGAGACGGAGACGTTGTCGAGGACGGCACCGGAGTATCCGGCTACCGCGCTGTTAAAGGTCAGTGTGGTCGAGTCGGTGAGAGCCGCGAACGATTGCGTGTAACGCGTCGTTATACCTGTCCCAGAGTACGCAAAAGTATTGCCCGCGACATTGACGGTCATCGATGAATCGGCCGAGCCGCCCGGATTGCGCGACAGGTCGAAGACCAGCGAGTACAAGCTGCCAGCCGTGGTGGCAAATTGCTGTGACAGTGTGCCAGGACCCGGGGTGCCCAGCACGTCGATACTGTTGCCCAGGATCGCGCCATAGTTGCCGTTGATGACATCAATTGATGTGCCACCAATGGTCCAGCCAGTGAGCGACTTGTCACCCGCCAGGACTGTCACGAAGGGGGTGCTGAACGGGGCAAAGGTTTCAAAATCGCCGTTGATAATCAGTTCAGATGCGGCGTTGGCGCTACCAAAAACAGCAATGGTGGAGAAGGCGCCAGCTTGGATAAGTCGGGACAATTTCATGAGAAACTCCGATCAATTTCAAACGGGAAAGTTCAGGAGGCTGTCCCAACAAATGTGGAACTTAAGCCTTAACATTATTGCAACTTGATAGTAGGCTGATAATAATTAAATAGATACAATTTAAATACCAGTAATGTCAGGTGTTGTTAATAAGTTAATTAAAGATAAGGAGCCTATTCTGTCGGAGCAAAACGTCGTACCCAAACACCCGCGACCTCGACTAGTTCGTTGAACACGGCTGCCGGTCTGACCCACAGCGAGCCGTCAGGCGCACGGTAGACAATCATTGGCGTCAGGTCCGATTCCAGCGTCGCGGGACCAACCAGTTCGTAAACGCCGCCTTTGTAATGTCGATAGTGCATGGCACATCTCCTGAAATGAAGGACGTCAGACGCCGGTTTGCAGCAGGAAATCCGTCAGTAGAATTTGTTCAACCTTGTCGGTCTTCATCTCCCTGTTGACGGCTGCAGTCAGGGCAACCTGCAAGGCGGCCAGGCCACCTGGAAGATGTACTTGCTGGGCATCGAGCGAACGCAGCGTCGTTTCGATGACTGCGCGAATGGCGGGTTGGTTCTTGCTGGCCCACCCGGCATTTTCAGCACTGGTTTCCAGCGCCATGGTGGTGCCTACCGAATACTCATCGGTACTTACGACCATCGGTCCGACCACCGTGTAGTTCTGGCGCAGGACGATCCTGGCTTGCTCGTGCCGATAGAACCAGACGGCGGCAAAGGATGCCACCAGAAAGAAAATGATCAGCCCGATGGCGATGAGGGTAACTTTGTCGCGGGACTTGGGAGTGGCCATAAGTGTAGTCAGAAAGTGATGCGCGTATCGGAAAGACAGCCGCAAATCAGCGCCGAGTGTAGCGCACGCCCGGGGACGCTAGTGCACTGGTACGGTATCGGTTCGCGTCGCGTCGAGCTAACGCAGTATGTGGGGCAACGTACAGATTGGTTTTAATGCGTCCCGTATTGTTGTAATCGCAGATGCGACGCTGCAAACGCAGCTGTGCAAACTGTCTTTTTACCCATTTCAGGAGAATTCGCATGAACAAAAATCAAGTGACTGGTGAAATCAAAGACATAGCAGGCAAGCTTCAGGAAGAAGCGGGCAAGCTGGTCGGCAACAAGGAACAGCAAGCGAAGGGACTCGGCAAGCAGGTCGAAGGCAAGGCGCAAAAAGGCCTTGGCGATGCCGAAGAATTCATCAAGGACAAGACCAAGTAACTCTCATCGGCTAGCTCGGTGACCACTCCGAGTGCCCGCCCTGCGCGCTAAGCGCCGGGCGGGCACTTGCTATTTGACATGCATCATTCTTGTCGGCTCGGGTAGACTCGGCCATTCCTTTGCAACGAAAAACATTCATGCGCTTACCTGGAATCTCTGCCGACATTCCCCGCTACGCGGTTATCTGTGCGCTTCTTGTGCTGTTAGTGCTCGGGGGGTGGACGTTCGCCTCGCAGGTGGTGTTCGATCAGTCGCGCTGGATTCACTGGCTGGAGCAGCGCGCCACGGTGGCGTTGGGGCGCACCGTGCACATTGGCGCGCTATCTGTCCATGCGCTGCCGCTACCCGGGATCGACGTGTATCGCGTGCAGGTCGCCAATCCGGCTGGAGCGCAAGCGGCAATGTTGTTGCAGGCCGAGCAGGTCTCGATCCAACTGGCGCTGTGGCCGCTGCTGATCGGGCAGGTACAGTTGTCCGCACTGACGGTGCAAGGTGCGCATCTGGAGCTCGAGCAAAGTCATGCCGGCGCGGCCAGTTGGAGTGCCGCGTCGCTGGACCTGGACCAGCTGACCGCAGTCGAGGTGCGTCAGTCCAGCGTGCGTTATCGTCGCCCGCAATTCGACAGCGGCATCACGCACATCACGAATCTGAGCGTGCACAGCAAACCGGGCTGGCGTGAGATCGAGGTCGAGGCGCTGTTGCGCCGCGAAACGCGTGAGCTGATCGCCAGTGCGCGGCTCGACGAGCTGTCGGTACTACCCAGCGGCAGCATCACGCTCAGTACCGGATCGGCGCGCGTGACAATGGCAGGCCGTTTGCCGCTGCAGGCGGTGCTGACCAATGCCGCTGTCAAGTTACAGATTGATGCCCAGCGACCCACTGATTTACTGGCGTTCATCCATAGCGATGCGGACCTGCGCACCATTGCGCCGTTCTCGCTGCACGCCGACCTGCGCGAAGCGGGCGGCAAACTGAGTGCCAGCGCAATCGATGCTCGCCTCGGCAATCTGCATGTGACAGGCACTGCCCAACTTGATCCCGGCGGCAGCCGGCCGACCGTCAATGCACAGTTGTCGGCACCGCGGCTGGACTGGGTGGAACTGCTGGCTGATGCCGGGCGTACGCCATTTCCGCCAAAACCTGCCGGTGAGCTGTTCCGGAAGCAACCATTCGCCTGGCGTGCGCTGGCGGCAATGCAGGGCATGCAGGGCAGCGTCGCTCTGCGGATTGGTAGTGTGAGGACCCGGCCGGGCATCGAGTTGACCGATGTCAGCAGCAACTTGCTGATCGATGGCGACCGGCTGCAGCTCAGCGAGTTCAAGGCCGGCCTGCTCGGTGGCAAAGCCAGTGGCGACCTTAAATTGACGGCAACCGGCAAGCAGGCACACATGGTGCTGCATCTGGAAGACGTCTCGCTGCAAAAATGGCTGGTCGCCACCAGTGGCAGTGCGCCACTGACAGGCGGCCAGATGCAGATCGATGCACGGGTAGATGCCCATGGTGACAACATGAAAGAGATGGCGGCATCACTGACCGGCCCGGTCCGCATCCGGCTCGGGCCAGCCACGATCACCAGCCGCTCCGGTGCGACCGCCGAAGCATTGCTGACCGGTCTGATGCCGATTTTGTCGACCCGTAACGCCGACGGAATCGCGCTGGAATGCGCCGCTGCCAAGCTGGCATTCGTTGATGGCCGAGCTGTGGCCAGCCCGCTGGTCGGTGTACGCAGCCAGGCCAGCCAGCTGCTGACCAGTGGCATCGTCGACCTGCGCGAAGAAACACTCGACCTCAGTGGTCGCGTGCGGGCCCGTTCCGGTATCGCACTCGGTCTGGCGACACTGAGCGGTGACGTCCGCATCGCCGGTTCGCTGGTCAATCCGCTGGTCCGGCTTGATCCGACCGGCTCGCCGTCGGCGTTGCTGCGTCTCGGTGCGGCGATTGCCACGGGCGGTCTCAGTATTGTTGGCACTGCATTGTGGGATGGTGCCAATCCGGGCACCGATCCTTGCCAGGCGGTATTGCGTGATGCGGTTCACCGCACCGACCACGCTGCGTCTTGACCGGCGATACGGATACCTTTTCAAACTTCACCTTTCGACCGACGATGAAAAATTTTCTGCTACTGATTACTTTTACGTTGATACAGTGCGGTTGCGCCACATTGCCCGAACAGGTCCGCAGGCCAGCGTCGGTGGCCTTGACCACGCCACAGGACACCCGGCTCGGACGTGTCGTGCGCGACTCCATGCCGGCGGGTGCACAGTCCGGTTTCCGATTGCTGCCGAGCGGCAATTTCGCTTTTGATACCCGCATCGCGCTGGCGCGCCGCGCCGAGCGCACGCTCGATGTGCAGTATTACCTGTTTCATGGCGATGAAAGCGGCCGCGCGATCGGGCGCGAATTGCTGGCCGCGGCGTTACGTGGCGTGCGTGTGCGCATACTGCTCGACGATATCGCGACCCAGGGGCAGGACGAGTTGCTGGCCCGGCTGTCGACCCATCCGAACTTTGAAGTGCGCGTATTTAATCCGTTTGCCGGCGGGCGCTCGTCGATTTTTACGCGTGTGGTGGCGTCACTGGGCGATCTTGATCGGGTCAATCACCGCATGCACAACAAGCTGTTCGTGGCCGACAACGCAATGGCGATCACCGGTGGTCGCAACATCGGCAACGAATATTTCATGCAGAGTACGACCAGCAATTTCATCGATCTGGATGTGTTTGCCGTTGGTGCTGTCGTGGCACCGCTATCGGCAGTCTTCGACGAGTTCTGGAACAGCAACTACGCCTACCCGGCAAGCGCCTTTGCCACGTTCCGGCTTGAGGAAGATGCTGCGCCGACAGCGCGCCCTGTCGCCGTCTTGCCGGTGTCTGCGGAGCTGCGTGACCCGCTCGGTCATGCCGCGCTAGCCACCGAAATTGATGCTGGCAAACTGAAACTCGTCTGGGCCAATGCCCGCGTGGTGGCCGACTCGCCGGATAAAGTCGCCGGTCTGACCGAGCGCGGTGTGGACAAGACCGCCGGTGGCCGTATCTTGCGCCTGATGGAAAGTGCGCAATCGGACGTCACGGTGATTTCGCCGTACTTCGTCCCTGGCGAGGTCGGCATGGCGGCGATGCAGCAACTGGCGGCCCGCGGCGTGCGCATGCTGGTGCTGACCAATTCGCTGGCGGCCAACGATTCGGCGCTGGTGCATCTCGGCTACGCACCCTATCGCCGGCCGATGGTGGAGCTGGGCGTGCACTTGTACGAGTTGAGGGCAACCAAAAAACGCAAGCGTCCGGGCCTGTTCGGTTCCTCGAACGCCAGTTTGCATGCGAAGCTGGTGGTGGTTGACCAGCGTCGGGTGTTCATTGGTTCGCTCAATCTGGATGCGCGTTCGATGCGCACCAATACCGAAATGGGACTGCTTATCGACAGCCCGGAACTGGCCGAAGAACTGGATGGCTTGCTCAGGGCAGATCACGACGAAAGCGTCTATCGGTTACGCCTGTCGGCACGCACCGGCGCGCTCGAATGGGTGGCCACCGAGGAGGGTGTCGAAGTGATTTATACCAGCGAACCCGATGTCAGCGGCCTGTTCAAATTCGGTCTCTGGCTGCTCTCGCCGCTGGCTCCGGAGGAACTGCTGTAATCGGTGCTCCTACGTCCGGCGACAGTTCCCTGTAGACTTTGAGTCCCATCCATTGGAGCTCAAAAATGAAAATTTACGATTTCAAAGGGTTCCCGAACCCTGCCCGCGTGCGCATTGCACTGGCCGAAAAAGGATTGACCGATCGCGTTGAATTCATTGCAGTCAATGTCCCGGCTGGCGAGCACAGATTACCTGCCTTCGTGGCTAAAAATCCAGCGGCAGCCGTACCGGTACTCGAGCTTGACGACGGCACCATGATTTCCGAGTGCACAGCGATCACCGAATATCTTGACCATCTTGATGGCGAGCCGACACTTACCGGCAGCAGCCCGAAACAGCGCGCCGTAATCCACATGATGCAGCGCCGCGCAGAAGCCGAACTGATGGACGCAGTTGCCACCTATTTCCATCACGCGACCCCTGGTCTGGGCGCGAAGATCGAGCTGTACCAGAACCGTGAATGGGGCGAAAAAAGCCGTGACCGTGCGCTCGCCGGCATGGCGTACTTTGACCGCTTGCTGGGCAACCAGCCCTATCTCGCCGGCGACGCATTCTCGATGGCGGACATCACTGCCTTCGTTGGCCTGGGCTTTGCTGATTTCGCCAAAATCGCGATTCCGGCTGACCTGGCTAACTTGCACGCCTGGCGTGCGCGCATCGCCGCGCGTCCTGGCGTCAAGGCGTCCTGATCATGATGCAGCTCAATGCCGATTTCAGTCGCCGTGTTGTCGTGCATGCGGCGCGATTGCCGTGGGTTGCGTCGCCGGTGGCCGGTATCGAGCGGCGCATGCTCGACCGCATCGGTGACGAAGTGGCCCGCGCCACGTCGATCGTGCGCTACGCAGCGGGCAGTCAATTTACTCCCCACGTGCACGGCGGTGGCGAGGAATTTCTCGTGCTCGACGGCGTGTTCAGTGATGAGCATGGGGATTGTCCGGCGGGCACCTATGTGCGTAATCCGCCGACGTCCCGGCACACGCCGCATTCCGCTCCAGGCTGCACGATTCTTGTCAAGCTGAGGCAGTTTGATCCGGCTGACCGGACCGAAGTCCGCTTGCCTGCCGGGCACCATGATTTCCAGCCGGCACCGGACCGGGTCGGGGTCACTATTCGGCCGTTATTTGCGGATCAGCATGAAGTCGTGCAGATGGAACGCTGGGCTGCCGGCGCGACGGTAGAGCAGTCTTTTCCGGAGGGTGCCGAATTACTGGTGCTCGAAGGCAGTTTCGAAGAGTGTGGGGACATTTTCGACGTGCAGTCCTGGTTGCGTTTGCCCGCGCCGGCAAGTCTGCAGGCACGGGCTGGTGCGCAGGGATGCACAGTCTGGATCAAGCAAGGGGGAATTCGGCCTGACCTCAGCGCAGCTGATTCTTGATGCGGTAGAGCGCCTTGTCGGCGCGTGCTAACAAAAATTGCGCCGAGGTCACATCGCTCGTGTAGGGCGCTATCCCGACTGATATCCCCAATGTGACCAGGTCGCCGCTTGTCAGGCGGATCGGTTGCCGAACCGTGTCCATGAGCCGATCCGCCAATATCGCGACCGCATCGCTGTCGGCATCGCGCGTGACGATGGCGAATTCATCACCGCCAAGGCGGGCCAGCGTATCGCCCAGACGCACATGGCGCTGCAACCGCCGCGCAACTTCACAGAGTACTTCGTCGCCGGCCGCATGGCCGAATTCATCATTGACACCCTTGAAGCCGTCAAGGTCGAGGCAGAGCAGGCTGAACGGTTGAGCGGTACGCCGCGCGTGGTTCATTTCCGTTGCCATTGCCTGATCAAACTGAGCCCGGTTGGGTAACCCGGTCAGGTAATCTGTCATCGCCAGCTGCTCCAGCACCAATGCCCGGCGACGTGCCTGCATCGCCGTCATGACCAGCCTCGAGCAATCCATCAGGACGTGCTGTTGCGTCTGGCTGAACGCGCGCGGACGGCTATCGATAACCGCGATCGTGCCAAGTGCGAGACCGCTATCATCGACCAGCGGAGCGCCGGCATAAAAGCGTAAGTGCGGATTGTGGCTGACCAGCGGGTTGATGGCAAAGCGTGGGTCAGCCGTCAGGTCTTCGATCACCAGTGGCGCATCGGGCGTCATGATGGCGTGGGCACAAAAAGCGATCTTCCGGTCGAGCTGGGGTACGTCCAGCCCAAGTTTGGATTTGAACCAGAGCCGGTCGCTGTCCATCATGGCAATGACGGCAATCGGCGCATTGAACGCGTGGGCGACGACACGCGTGAGCGCATCGAACTCGATTTCCGGTGGGGTATCGAGAATAGAGAAGGAATCCAAGTGTGCGAGACGTTCTGATTCGTTCACAGGAATGGGGCAAGATGGTTGAGCTAGCATGGTGCTTCTATCCTTTCGTTGGACACGGGTCAGTCAGATGCCCGTGCCTGCTTCGGAGAAGTTGCTCCCCGGAATTTGATCTAATTTTATAGCACAAGTCACTTTTTTTATTTACCGACAATCCTGCGTTGCATTGCGTGATGACAGACGGTTGATCAGCGTCCGCGGTGTCCACTTCGACCTCGATGATTGCCACCTGGACCGCCACGATGAGAGGCACCAGAGCGATGATGGTATCCGCCCCGATAGCCGTGGCTGCGTCGGCTACCGCCGTAATATTGCAATCCGATACCAACGCCGGGCGAACCGAAAGTACTGTACGGGGAGCCGTAGTAATTGCCGTAAGGGTTATTGTTGCTATAGCCGGTCGGCGTTTGGTAATAAGTGCCGCCGGTGCCAACATATCCCGAGGATTGATACGGTACGACGGCGCAGCCGGTGAGTGACAGGGCGAACAGGGCAGCGAGGAGAAATTTCCGTTTTGCTATGAATTTCAGCATGATTGATTTCCAGTAATGTTTCCATTTGGATCATTTTTCATACCTTAGGTTCAACTTTGTTTGCTACAGATCAAATCATGGTTTTGCTGGCGTAGTGATCGCGTAACTCCCGCTTCAGTACTTTGCCGATGGCGCTGCGCGGCAATTCCGACACGCGTTCCACGGCCGCCAGTCGCTGCATCTTGCCGACGCGCGCATTGAGCCACGCCAGCAATTGTTCTGCCGAATCGGTCGCTGCAGCCCGAAGCACCACAAACGCCACCGGTGTCTCGCCCCAGCGTTCCGATGGCACGCCGACGACGGCAACGTCGGCGATGCCCGGATGCTGGCGCAACACGCTTTCGAGATCGCTCGGATAAAGATTGAATCCACCCGAAATGATCATGTCCTTCTTGCGGTCCAGCAGCGTCAGGAAACCCTCCTCGTCGAACCGTCCAAGGTCGCCCGTGCGAATGAAACGGCGGCCATCCGGTGCGAACCATTCGGCTTCGGCAGTCTTTTGTGGCTGACCAAAATAGCCGGTCATCATGGCCGGTGAATGGCCGACCACTTCTCCGGTCTCGCCGCGTGCGATCTCGATACCTTCGTCGTCGATCAGGCGAATATCGTGATCCGGTGCGGGCTGGCCGACCGTGTGCAGCTTGTCCGGGTGCTCGTGTGCAGCCAGCATGCACGTCCCGCCGCCCTCGGTCATGCCGTAGTACTCGACCAGTCCGCCCGGCCAGCGCCGCAGGATATCGGCCTTCAGTGCGGCGGCGAACGGCGCGCTGGTGCAGAACTTCATGTGAAAGGCGCTCAGATCGACCTGGTCGAAACCAGGGTGCGCCATGATGCGCTGATATTGCACCGGCACCAGCATCGTGTGCGTGACGTGATACCGCGCGGCCAATGCCAGATAGGTGGCGACATCGAATTTCGGCATCAGTACGACGCAGCCACCGAGTGCCAGCGACGGCAGGAAGCAGACCAGCGTGGTGTTTGAATACAGCGGCGTGGAGAGCAGCGTGGTTGCCTGCGGTCCGTAACCTGACAGCGTGGCCCGATGCACATGGGACCAGCGCATCGCATTGGACTGGACGATGCCTTTCGGCGTGCCGGTCGTGCCGGACGAATAAATGATGTTGAAGGCCCAGTCCGGTTGCGCGGCAACCGGACTGGGCACGCTGCCGGCCGGTGCCGCCCAGTCGACCAGCCGGTCCAGCGCGATGCGCGGCAGGGTGGCTGGGGTGGCGGCCTGATCCAGCGCAATGCCGGCGTCGGCATCGATGAAAACCAGCTGCGCACCGGCATCCTGCAGCATCGCCGTCAGTGCGTCGGCTCCCGCACTCGGTGCCAGTGGCGCGACCGCAATGCCGGCGCGCAGGCAGCCCAGAAAGACCAGCGCATACTCGATCGAATTGGCAGCACAGAGTGCAACCACCTGACGCGGCGCGATGCCGTCACGCTGCAAGGCCGCAGCAATCCGGTCCATCCAGCCGTCGACGGTAGCGTAATCCAGCGCACGCTCTGCGTCGCGCAAGGCGATCTGTTGCGGTTGCGCGCTCGCGTGATAGCGGATTAGTACCGGGATGGTGTCGAAATCCTGGTCCAGCAATGCGGTGATGGTCATGGAGGTTCTTTCCGTTGGAGTCAGTGACGCAATGGATCGGTCAGCGAGGTGTGCTCGCAAGTACGCTGGCAGATAAGTCGTCCTAACTTAACACGGCCATGAGGGGGCGATGGTGCATCCGTTCGGCCGGTCGCGTGACCGGCCGCTGCGGGTTCTTCGGGTTTAGCGTCCTTCGGGCGGTGCCGGATCGAACTCGCCGAGGTTGTCGCTCGGGTCATCCTTGTCGAGTGAACTCCAGCGCTCGGAATCCGGCTCCAGTTGCTGGCGGGTTTCGAACTCGGCAAGCACTTCGTCGTCGCCATCGAGTTCGAGTTCGTCGGGTGGCGGGGTCTTGGATTTGGGCATGTTGCTACTCCAGGGTGAACGATGCCGCTGGCGTGTGCCCGCAGGTCATCATTTGATGCTGATCGGCGCCGGTGTCGAATGGTCCCCCGCCTGTCCCGGCAATGGCATGGTGGCGGATTCCTGTGCGGGCTCCAGCTTACTCGGATTGGCCTGCGACGGACCGTTTGCATTGCCGCTATCGGCGGCGATCTCCGGCTTCGGCTTGACCGGTTGCGGCGTCATGCTGGCTGGCTGCGGTGGTATTTCCGACACCGGCAGCGCCACCGATCCGGAAGATTTTTTATTGAGTAGTTCTGGTACCTTGTCATTGCTGCAGCCAGCGAGCGCCACGGCGAGCAGGGCTACCAGTACGGCAGGACGTACGACGGCGGTGATGTTCATGTGGGTGCTTTCGGTTGACTAGTTTATGAGACAGGGTAAAGGGTTCGTGTTTTCTTCTGAATAGGACAGCATCTGAATCGGATGTAGGACGGCGCGAAGCACGCGGGTCTTCGGCCACCACCAATCAAATCCGCCATGACACGATGACGCTGCGGCCATCGGCCGGTATAGTCAAGGTCGCGCACGCACCTTGCCCGTCAGCCGGCAGGCAAGGTGTCGCTGCCGATTACCGCACAGGACCCGTCATGAACGACATTGCCGCAGCAAGCAGCCACCACGTCCTCAAACCGGTACCGGGTACGTTGCAGTTATTGGGTATGGCGGTCGGTTTCGTGATCTCCGGCGGGCCGTTCGCCTACCGCAAACGGACATCCGGGCCTAGCGGCGGCGATCTGGCCGGAGAGTACTGATGGCGCACACCCATCGCTACTCGCACAGCGCTGGCAGCGTCACGGCCAGCTTTCGCGACCTCAAGGACCTGATGGCCAAGGCGACACCGGCACGTTCCGGCGACACGCTCGCTGGGGTCGCCGCCGGCAGCGCCGAAGAGCGCGTGCTGGCACAGATGGCGCTGGCCGATTTGCCGCTCTCGACCTTCCTCAACGAGGTGCTGATTCCTTACGAAGATGATGCGGTTACGCGCCTGATCATCGACAGCCATGACGTGGTGGCCTTTGCGCCGGTCAGCCATCTGACGGTTGGCGACTTGCGTAACTGGCTGCTGGGCGATGCCGCCGACAGCGTCACGCTGGCCGCACTGGCCCCCGGCATCACGCCCGAAATGGCGGCTGCGGTGTCGAAGCTGATGCGCAATCAGGACTTGATCCTGGTCGCGCAAAAGTGCCGTGTCGTGACGGCCTTTCGCAACACGCTCGGCTTGCCCGGCCGGCTATCGACGCGCCTGCAACCGAACCATCCGACCGACGACGCCAGCGGCATCGCTGCCAGCCTGCTCGACGGCCTGCTGTACGGCAGCGGCGATGCGGTCATCGGCATCAACCCGGCGTCCGACAACGTGCCGCAAGTGATCCGGCTGGTGACCATGATGGACGAGATCATCCGGCAGTACGCGATCCCGACCCAGTCCTGCGTGCTCACGCATGTGACCAACACGCTCGCCGCCATCGAGCGCGGCGCACCGGTCGATCTGGTATTCCAGTCGATCGCCGGGACCGAAGCGGCCAATCACAGCTTCGGTATCACGCTCGACTTGTTGGCCGAGGCACGCAGTGCCGCGCTGTCGCTGCAACGCGGGAGCGTCGGCGACAACGTCATGTATTTCGAGACCGGGCAGGGCAGTGCGTTATCGGCCGGTGCGCATCACGGCATCGACCAGCAAACTTGCGAAGCGCGCGCTTATGGAGTCGCGCGTCACTTCAAGCCGCTGCTGGTCAACAGCGTGGTCGGTTTCATCGGTCCCGAATATCTGTATGACGGCAAGCAGATCATCCGCGCCGGACTGGAAGACCACTTCTGCGCCAAGCTGCTCGGGTTGCCGATGGGCTGCGATGTCTGCTATACCAATCACGCCGAAGCGGACCAGAACGACATGGATGTGCTGCTGACCTTGCTCGGCGTCGCCGGCTGTAACTTCGTCATGGGGATACCCGGCTCCGACGACATCATGCTCAACTACCAGAGCACGTCGTTTCATGATGCGCTGTACTTGCGCCGCACGCAGGGATTGCTGCCGGCACCCGAATTCGCCGTCTGGCTGGAGCACATGCAGATCACCCGCGACGGCCAGCCGTTAGCAACGCTTCCTGCGGCATTCGGGCAGGCGCTGGCCAGACTGACGCGATGAGCGACCGCGCCGATCTCGTGATTGCCAATCCGTGGCAAGCGCTGCGCCAGTTCACCGATGCCCGTATCGCGCTGGGCAGAGTTGGCGCAAGCCTGCCGACCAACGCCCATCTGGCTTTCCAGCTCGCCCATGCGCAGGCGCGCGACGCCGTCCATCTGGCACTGGATGCACCCCGGCTGGCGCAGGACATCGGTCAGCCCTGCCTGCGATTGCACAGTGCGGCGGCCGATCGCATCACGTATTTGCAGCGCCCGGACCTGGGCCGCCAGCTCGATGCCGCTTCGCGCGCCTTGCTCGCGCCGGGACCGTATGACCTCGCGTTCGTGATCGCCGATGGCTTGTCAGCACACGCGATCATGCAGAACGCCGCACCGTTTCTTGCGCTGGTACTCGCGCAGACCGCCGCCGAAAACTGGTCGGTCGCGCCGCTGTGCCTGGTCGAACAGGGCCGCGTAGCCATCGGTGACGAAATCGCCGAACGGCTGGGCGCGCAGATGGTGGTCGTGCTGATTGGCGAACGGCCCGGGCTGAGTGCGCCGGACAGCATGGGCTTGTATCTGACCTGGCAGCCCCATGTGGGACTGACCGATGCGAGTCGCAATTGCATTTCAAACGTCCGGCCAGCTGGCTTGCGCCATGCCGAGGCAGCGGACAAGTTGCACTATCTGCTGAAGGAAGCCTTCCGGCGAAGGCTGACGGGCGTCGCCTTGAAAGACGAAACCGGTGCTGCTGTCGCGCTGCCGGGAACACGTTCGACGAACTTCCTGATCGGCTAGCATAAGCGCTAGAGTTCCTGGACAGTATCGTAGGGTGCAATAACCGAAGGGCATTGCACCGAATGCACCGCTTGCGGTTGATAAAACCGTATGCGCTCCGCCGCTCCCGGCTTGTCGTGGCGGAGTGATAACCGATCAGGTAACAGCACTGCGTGGGCACAATACGGGCGCGGAACCTTAGCGTTGACGAGGCAGGCACACAACATCTTGCAGCAGTTTTTATCCCAAGCAATCAGCGCCAATGGTGGCCAGGACTAACGCTACCGGAAGTCATTGTGCGGACACTGGATGACGTGGCAAATGGAGCTTTCTGTCCATGCGTCGAGTGCGTCGTCTGCCATGCCCTTTTCTTTTTGTTCTGCTTCCCACCAGCACCAGCGCGGCCTGTCGATGGTCGAGTTCACCGTGATCGGGCCGCTGATCACCTTGCTTGGTCTGGCTATCCTGCAATACGGCATGGTGTATTTCGCCCGCAACCAGATGCACCATGCGGCCTTCATGGCCGCGCGTGCCGGCAGCATGCAGCACGCCGATCTGAGCCTTGTCCGTCGCGCGTATGCGCAGGCGATGGTGCCGTTGTACGGTGGCGGCACCAACGCTGACCAGCTCGCTGCCGCGCTCGCCAAAGCCAACGGTGACGTCGATGCCAATGTCCGCATCACGCTGCAAAACCCGACCCGCGAGAGCTTCGCCGACTGGCATGACGATCGCCTTGCCGGGTCCAATCCGAACGGCAAGCGCGTCATTCCCAACAGTGGTCAGGCCTTCAAGGGCGCAGCCATCGGCAGCGCTTCCGGCCAGAGCATTCAGGATGCCAACCTCATCAAGTTGCAGATCACGCATGGCTATTTGCCAACCATCCCGCTGGTGCGCTCGCTCTATGCGGCGTATCTGGCCGTGCAGGATCCCGGTACCGACACCTTTGCCAGCCAGCTGATCGCCGCGGGCCGTATCCCGATGGTCAGCCAGATCACTCTGCAGATGCAATCCGATGCGTTCGAGCAGGACCCGGTTTCGTTGCCCGGTGCCGGCAACAACGGCCGTCCGGTCGATCCGGCCGCGCCGCCCACCAACTCGCCACCGGATTGTCCGGCTGCCGGCTGCACTAGCGTCACGCCGGGAACCGGCACTGGCAGCGGTGGGGGCGTTGACTGTACCGATGCGCATTGCCCGGTACGTGATTGCCCGGTCGCGACCCGCACGACCTTGCCGGCCGACGTGCTGTTTGCCTTCGGCAGCAGCAACTTGTCCGCGGCTGGCATGGCCAGTCTCGATGCGCTGGTGGTCTATGCCCGCGATGCCGGCGTCAGCGCGATTAATGTGCTCGGCTATACCGACCAGATCGGTTCGGATCGGATCAATCAGGCGCTGTCGTAAGACCGTGCCGATGCGGTGCGCAGGTATTTTCTGGTGCACGGACTGGCTGGCGTTGCCATCAAGGCGGTGGGCCTTGGAGCCAGTAACCCGGTCACCGATCCGACCCGTTGCGCCGGCATGGTGTTGGCGGCGCAGCAAGACTGCTTGAAAGCGAACCGCCGTGTCGTCGTGGAGTTTCCGCAATGAAGCGCATTACTGCCATTCTCTTGCTGCTGTGCGTCGTGTTCTCCGGTGCTGTTCATGCCGCACCCGCCAGCCCCCAATGCACCAACCTCGCCGGCACCACCGGCGACCCCGGCACAGGCTGCGCCGGCAATCCGATCAACCTCACCACCGGCAACAAGTTCCAGCGCGAAGTCGACATGCCGGCCTTGCCCGGCGTGCTCGGTCTTGAACTGGTCCGTTATTACAACAGCGATTTCAGCAGCCCGCGCATCCCCAACGGCATCCTCGGTCGCGGCTGGAAACTGTCGTATGAAACCGAGCTGTACGTCGCTGGCAAGACGCTGCAGATCATCCTGGCCGACGGCACCCACCTGACCTTCAGCCGCGACCCGCTCGACCCGAGCCGCTGCAGCACCGGCAATCCGGCGCATGGCACCGTCGTCATCCGGCGCGGCGCGCGCGGTAACGACTATCTGTGGACGCAAGTTGATGGCCGTCAGCTCACCTTCACGGCGCGCGGACGGCTGGAAATGATCCGGGTTCCCGGCGGGCAGTTTGTCAGCATGACCCACGACGACGACGGCCTGCTGCAAACGGTGACGGACCCGCAAGGGCGGCAATTGCGGCTGGGGTATCCCGACCGGCAAACGCTGCGCAAGGATGGACGTCGATTCCGCGGAGTACAGACCATCGTCAGCCCGGTCGGTACCTTCGCCTATGGCTACGGCAGCGCACTGCCGGCGGGAGCCACCGTCGATCCTTCCGTCACGTTGGCCAATCTCACTGGCGTCACCGGTCCCGACCACCAACGCTTCTATCACTACGAAGACCCGCAGCATCCGACCCTGCTGACCGGCATCAGCATCGGCGGCGAACGGTTCTCGACCTATGCCTACAACGCCGACGGCAAGGCCATCCTGAGCACCCATGCCAGCGACGTCGACAAGGTCACGCTCGACTACCGCAGCAGCACAGAAACGGTCTTGACCAACAGCCTCGGCCAGGTCACCACCTACCGTCACGCGGTCGTCGGCGACCGGCATCAGGTGCTGGAAGTGCGCGGTCCGGGCTGCCGCCTTTGCAGCGAAGGCAACGTGCGTTATGCCACCAACGCGCTTGGCCAGCTGACCGAGACGACGCGCCTCAATGCCGCCGGCCAGCCGCTGTCCGGCGTGCGCCTGACGCTAGACCATGTCGGCCGCACGCTGGCGATCGACCGGATCTTCTACGTGAATGGCCAGCCGCAACCGGCCCAACGGCAAGCGCGGTTCCAGTACCACAGCGATAGCGGTTTCGGCCCGACGCTGGTGGCAAGACCCAGCGTGGTACCGGGGCAGGAAGTCGTCACGCAACTCCGCTACAACGCCGCCGGCCAGCCGCTTGCCGTGACTGAAACCGGTTGGGAACCCGGATCTCCTGCCACGGCGATCAGTCGCACGACCAGTTATCGCTACACCACCATCAATGGCAGCAGCCTGCTCACCACCATCGATGGTCCGTTGCCGAATGGTCCCACCGGCAGCCCGGCCGATTCGGATGTCACGCAACTGCGCTATGACGCGCGCGGCGATTTTCTGATCGAGACGATCGCACCGGGCAATCGCCGTACCACTCTCCAGAACGCTGCCACCGGCTATCCCGATCAGGTCACCGTCAGCGATGGGTTCCATCGGCCCGTCGTCACCAGTTTCGCCCGCAATGCCCGCGGCCAGCTGACCCGACTGACGCAATTCCTGCATCCCGCGCCGCAGCGCTGGTTCGACGCGGCCGTGTCGCCGGTCGCGCTCGTCACGCAGATCAGCTACAACGCGGCCGGGCTGCCGCAACGGCTAATCCGCCCCGATGGTTCCTGGATCGACGCCTTGCAGGATGCCGCCGGTCGCCAGCGCGGACTGCGCGATCAGGACGGCAACACCGCCAGCGAAGTCAGCGATACCGAAAGCCAGTTGCTGCAAACGCGCTTGCACACCACCGCCACCGACATCGTCAGCAGCTACCGCTACGACGACCAGCATCGCCTCGCACAACTGACCGATCCCGCACAGGCGGTCACGCAATTCGCCTATGACACGGTCACCGGCCAGCTGGCCAGCCACACCGATGCACTCGGTCGCCGCACGGCGTATCAGGTCGATGCAGCCGGCCGGATCGCGGCGGTGCTGCAGAACGCTGAAGGATCCACACCAGCGGTGACCCGCCCAGGTTACTTGCCCGGCACGTCGCTGGTCGACCGGCTCACCGACGCGAACGGCGCAACCACTCAGCGCATCGTCGATGATTTCGGCCGCACGGTACGCGTCGACAGTCCTGACAGCGGCATCCGCACCGCCCGTTACGACGCCGCCGACCAACTGATTCTGCGTATCGACGCCAACGGCAACCCGACCCGCTACCAGTACGATGCCGCCGGTCGGCTCATCCTGCAGGTCAGCACCGGGTCTGCCGGAGTCGTGCGTACCGAATACCGTTATCGTGGCGACCGCCTGATAGAGATCGCCCATCCGCAGCAAAGCACCCGGTTCCAGCATGACGACAATGGCCGCGTCACCGGTCGCACCGACTGGCTCACGCGCGAGGGCGCTGCGCCACTGCGGTTTAGCACCAGCTATCACTACGACAGCCTCAACCGTCTCGACCGCGCGACGCTGCCATCGGGCGAAACGCTGGCGCTGACGTTTGACCACGCCAGCCGTCCGCAACGCCTCGACCTCGTCAGTGCCGATGGTCGCCGGACGCGCGCATTGGTTACCGGTATCGGCCTCAACCCGTTCACCGGGCTGACCGGTTTTACGCACGGCAACGGCGTGATGACGCGCTACCAGAGCGCCCCGGCGACTGGTCAGCGCACCGGCGTGACGGTAGCCGGCACGCATCCGCTGTATGCGCAGCAGGTGCGCTACGACCGCGTCGGCCGGATCACCGGCATCACACGCAGCACACGCAGCACACCGGGCGAAGCGATACAGGACGACGAACGTTACGGTTACGACGCCCTTGATCGGTTGTCCCGGGTCGGTACCCCGCACGAAAATGTCAGCTGGACTTACGATACCGTCGGCAACCGCCTCACCGGCGCGGACCGGCAAACGCTCGCCTACCAGCCCGCGAGCAACCGTCTCGCGTCGATTCGCGATGGCGACCGGAACACCCGTTACGCCTACGACGCCGCCGGCAATCCGTTGACCATCGGTTTGCAGCACCTGCGCTATGACGTCACCGGACGCTTGCGTGATGTGGGTACGGCTACCGGACCGGTGGCCCGCTACGCCTACAACGCCACCGGCGAGCGCGTCAGCAAGACCACGTTCGATGCCCACGGCAAAGCGCGCACCACCTACTTCCTCTATCAGGGCAACCAGCTCGCCAGCGAGATCGACGACAGCGGCCGCGTCACAACGCACTTCGTCTACCTGAACCAGATGCCGGTCGCGCAACTGGCTTACGCCCCCGCCCCGACCGGAGTACTGCCCACATTGCGTGGCTGGATCGGCTGGCACGATGAGGCCACCGACAGCCAGCTGTACGCGCTCCACACCGACCATCTCGGCATTCCGCAACTGGCCACTGACGAACGCCAGCAGGTCGTCTGGAAAGCTCGCTACAGCGCCTTCGGACAAGCCACCATCACGACGCAAAAAATCACGCTGAACCTGCGCTTGCCAGGCCATTACGCCGATGCCGAAACCGGCCGTCACTACAACATGTTCAGGGACTACGACCCGGCTACCGGACGCTATCTGCAATCCGACCCGATCGGGCTGGATGGCGGTTTCAACACGTACGGCTACGTCAACGGCAACCCGCTAGGCGCGATCGATCCGCTCGGACTGGCAGCGCAATGCCCGGCCAGCTGCACTCCCGCACAAAGTTCGGCGGCGTTGCGCGAACTCTCGAGGCAAGCACGTGTCGATGGCGATGTTGATGCGGCGTATTCGTACCTGCGCCGTGCGCTCGACGTGCAAAATGCGGTGGCAGCCTGTACGCTACAGGGAACCGCAGCCGGGATGTCGGATGAGGATGCGGCCATTCTTGGCGGGATGGTGTTGAATCCGTCGGGGACGACGCCGGTCGGGATGGCGGGGAGTGCGGGGGGTGGTGAAAGGCGCAATGGTGGGATTACGAATGGGGTGGCTAGCAGGTTAAAAAGTGTAGGGGCCACAGAATATGAGCCCACTGGGTTCTTAGGTAAAAGCGGCTTTGAAATGAAGAACGCGCCATGGCAGAAGGTGCGAAATGAACCAGCGGTGATTGGAAATCGAAAGTTCTCTGGACATGCGCTTGATCAGATGCAGAATCGAGGACTAATGCCATCGGTAATTGAAAATGCGCTTACCAACGGAATAACCTTTCCGACAAGGGTGGGAACTACCGGATTTTACGATGCAACAAATAACGTGCGGGTTATTATAAATTCAGGAACAGGTCGCGTAGTAACAGCAATCAAAGGAGCTCCATAATGAACGAGATAGCCTATCGTGCACGATCACTACATCAACAAATTCACGAGGTGCTTCAAAAGGAATGGGATCCGATCGGGATACAGTCTATTGATGACGCCGAAGACGAATACGATGCCTATGTTCCTACTATTTATTCAATGCTGATTGCTCGTAAGCCTATTAGTACGGTGCTTGAGTACCTGCTTTGGCTCGAGACTGAACATATGGGACTTACGGCTGATCGTCAGCGAACACAGGACATTGCTGAAAAAATTGTTGGTCTTGTTAAATCGTAGGGTGCAATAACCGAAGGGCATTGCACCAGTTGCCCAAGCGAAGAACCGTCAAGCCTAAAGTGGTCAAGTAAATTAAGACACAGCGATAGGTTTTTTGCTGCCATGTTTCGCTAAATACTTTCAGGGGTTACGACCCAGCCACCGGACGCTATCTGTAATTCGACCTGCTCCGACTGGCAAAGCAATGTCCTACCAGTTACACCCCGGCGATAAGTTCGGCGGTGAGCGAACTGTCGGCGCGGCGTATGATCCGACAGCAACCAGTACCGTTAG
Organism: Actimicrobium sp. CCI2.3; assembly: GCF_035019065.1. NCBI lineage: Bacteria > Pseudomonadati > Pseudomonadota > Betaproteobacteria > Burkholderiales > Oxalobacteraceae > Actimicrobium > Actimicrobium sp. CCI2.3. The sequence goes on from NZ_JASJWR010000015.1 coordinate 44,574, forward strand.
TCTCGTTGAGAATCACTCCGCAAATGGCACCCCCGCCAACCCCTCCATCACCCGATACCCCACCTCCACCCGCGCCGCCACCGGATAATTCTTATTCGCCAGCATCACAATCCCGATCTTCGCAGCCGGTATAAAGGCCACGTACGCAGCAAACCCGTTCGTCGATCCGGTCTTGTTAATCCAGCTTGCTGCCTGAGGTGGCAGCGGCGGATCGATGGCAGTAGCGCTCACTGATTCGTAAGCCATTGCATTTGAATTTCCCGCCAGCAGCGTCTTCAGCGCAACCGGATACGCGTACTGTTCCCAGACCAAATCCTGCGTAAGCGCACCGGCCTTGAAATAGCCGATGTGTGTGCGCGCCAGCGCGCGCTGCAATGCCGTGTCGGTCACGCCAGTCTGCAGGTTGGCGTCGATAAACCGCAGCATGTCGGCGCTGGTCGATTTCACGCCGTAGGCTTCTGCATCCAGCATGCCCGGTGAAACACGGATCGGTGCGTCCTGTTTCGTATAGCCCTGCGCGTAATCCGGCAGGCGTGCGGCGGGTACGTCGAGAAAGCTGTGCGTCATGCCCAGCAGCGGAAACAGTCGCGTTTGCAGCGCATCAGCGAACGACATGTCCATGCTCTTCGCCGCAATCATGCCAAGCAGGCCGATACCGGGATTCGAGTACTCCCGATACGTTCCTGCAGCATGGGCCGGTTGCCAGTTCCTGAAATACGTCATCAGCTGATCGGTCGTGGCGATTGCGTCAGGTACTTGCAGCGGCAGACCGCCGGAGGTGTGGGTGGCGAGGTCGAGCAGGCGGATCTTGTCGAAGGCACTTCCGCGCAGTGACGGGTAGTACTTGCTGGCGCTATCGGACAACGCAAGATGGCCCTGATCTTCGGCATACGCCGCCAGCGTCGCCGTCAGCGTCTTGCTGATCGAGCCGATCTCGAACAGCGTGTCGCCGGTGACAGGCCGCTGCGTCTGCCGCGATGCGATGCCGTAATTGAAAAAATAGTGTCGCCCGGCGATGGTCACGCCAACCGCCATGCCGGGAATATCGTACTGCTGCATCACTGGCGTGATCGCGCGGTCGATGTGCGATTGCAGCGCCGCAGGCGGTGCATCGGCGATGGCATTGCCAGCGCTGGCCAGCAACAGAGGGCAAACGGAAAACAGAGTCAGCAGGCGCATGGGACGGGAACTTTCGATACATGGCATCCGCTACGGGCATGCACTGAAGTGACGCCGGACCATTCCGGCAGGCGTCACCCTAGCATGCCTCCCAATCGATCCCCTCAAGCAATCCGCTCCTCACGCACCGGATCAAACAACACCGCCTTCGACAAATCAAACGCCAGCGTGATCTCCCCGCCTGGCACTCCACCTGCGCGCGGATGGGTGCGGCAGGTGGCGCGGGTCTGGTTGAACCAGGCGAAGACCATGGTGTCCGGCCCGGTCGGTTCGACCATTTCCGCCGTGCAGTCGTAGGGTGCCATAACCTAAGGGCATTGCACGGGTTGCTCAAGCGACGAGCCGTCAAGCCCTTCGAGAGTCCCTCTGGCTAGATGCAATCAATAACTGCAACAGAGATGCGCTAGTTGAGAATTTTTTGTTAAGAAATGATCCTGAAAATTGGTAGTCGTGGATACTTACTAATAAGTCGACTTGATAACTTGTGAGGCTGATATGGGGAATTTTTTTAAAGATCTGATCAAAAGTGTTTTTAGGGATATTTTTAAACTTTTCATTGCATTCGCTATGGGTACAGGAGCTAGTGGCATTGTTTGTTGGTACTACAACTTCCCTTTGGGTTTTTCTATTTTAGGAGGGATCGTTGTGTTGGGCCTGGCCCTGGCACTGGTTTCCGATTCGACGTTTTCTTGATGCCATAGAAACTGTAAATATCGACCAGGGACTCAGGTAGTACAGGGCATTGCACCACTTTCCAAGCGAAGAACTTCGAAACCCTCGCGGCCGTCCCCGCCGCACGCCATGCCCCCATCAGGCAATCCGCTCCTCACTCACCGGATCAAACAACACCGCCTTCGACAAATCAAACGCCAGCGTGATCACTCCGCGTGGCATCGCCCCGGCGCGTGGATGGGTGCGGCAGGTGGCGCGGGTCTGGTTGAACCAGACGAAGACCATGGTGTCCGGTCCGGTCGGCTCGACCATCTCGACCGTACAGCTGACTTCGGTCGGACAGTACGCGTTGCTGGCCAGGTTGTTGCGGGCGCTATCGGCATCGGTGATGTGTTCAGGACGGATGCCTAGAATAACTTCCTGGCCAATACGGGCGGTCAGTCCGGACGATTGCAGCAGGCTGTCCGGCAAGGGTAGCGCAGTGATGGTGCCGTCATGCTCGAGTTCAAAGGCCGCACCGCCACCCTGCGTGGTCAGTTTGCCGCGCAGGAAGTTCATCGATGGCGAGCCGATGAAGCCGGCCACGAACAGGTTGTGCGGCTGGTCGTAAATCTCTTGCGGGCTGCCGTACTGCTGGACTACGCCATCCTTCATCACGGCGATGCGGTCGCCCAGCGTCATTGCTTCGATCTGATCATGCGTGACGTAGACGATGGTGGTGCCCAGACGCTGGTGCATCAGCTTGATTTCGGCGCGCATCTCGACGCGCAATTTGGCATCGAGATTCGACAGCGGTTCGTCGAACAAGAACAGCGCTGGGTCACGTGCAATGGCGCGGCCCATCGCCACGCGCTGGCGCTGGCCGCCCGACAACAAGGCTGGTTTGCGATCCAGCAAATGCGTCATCTGCAGGGTTTCGGCGACGCGCTCGACGATCTTTTTCTGCTCGTCTTTTGGCACCTTGCGGATACCCAGGCCGAACGAAATATTCTCGCGCACCGTCATGGTCGGATACAGCGCATACGACTGGAACACCATCGCGATATCGCGCGACTTCGGCGGGACATCATTGACCACCTTGTTGGCAATCAGGATTTCGCCTTCGGAAACGCTTTCCAGACCGGCGATCATGTTGAGCAGCGTCGACTTGCCACAGCCGGAACCACCGACCAGGATGACAAACTGGCCATCCTCAATATCGAGGTTGATACCCTTCAATACTTCAGCGCCATTCGGATACACCTTGCGCACATTGCGAATCGATAAACTGGCCATGTTGTCCCTTAACCTTTGACTGCGCCGGCCGTCAGGCCGCGCACGAAATATTTACCGGCGATCAGATAGATCACCAGGGTTGGCAGCGCAGCGATGATGGCTGCCGCCATATTGACGTTGTGTTCCTGTATCCCGGTCGAGGTATTGACCAGATTGTTCAGTGCCACCGTGACCGGCTGCGCATCCGACCCGCCGAACACCACGCCGAACAGGAAGTCGTTCCAGATCTGCGTGAATTGCCAGATAAAGCAGACCATGAAAATCGGCAGCGACAGCGGAAAAATGATGCGGCGGTAAATCATGAAGAATCCCGCGCCATCGATGCGCGCCGCCTTGACCAGTTCTTCCGGTACCGACACGTAGTAATTGCGGAAGAACAGCGTCGTGAATGCCACGCCGTAAATGATGTGGACCATCACCAGCCCCATCGTCGTATTCGACAAACCGAAGAGGCCGAGCAGGCGTGCCATCGGCAGGATCACCACCTGAAACGGAATGAAGCAACCGACCATCAGCGCCGTGAATACGATCTCCGAATAGCGGAAGCGCCAGTGCGCCAGCACATAGCCGTTGAGCGAGCCGATCAGTGTTGATAGCAGGACGGCGGGCACCACCATCCGCACCGAATTCCAGAAAAACGGCTGCAGGCCTTCGCAGCGCACGCCGGTGCAGGCACCGCTCCAGGCTTTGGCCCAGGCTGCGCCGGACGGCGACATCGGCAGGTCGAGTAAATTGCCGCTGCGGATTTCAGCGAGTGATTTCACTGAGGTGGTCAGCATCACATACAGCGGAATCAGGTAATACAGCGCCACGAGGACGAGCAGCACGTAGATCACGAGGCGGCCGATGCCGGGAAACCCTTTTTGTTCAGCGTGCATGGCGTGCTCCTTTGGTTTCCATGTACATCAGCGGTACCAGCACAGCCAGTACGGTGGCCAGCATCATCATCGCCGAAGCCGCACCGAGACCCAGCTGGCCGCGCGTAAACGAAAACTGATACATGAAGATCGCCGGTACATCCGACGCATTGCCGGGACCGCCGGAAGTCAGTGCCATGACCAGGTCGAAGCTCTTGATGGCGATGTGCGCGAGTACCAGCAACACGCTGAAAAACACCGGCCGCAAGGCCGGGATCACGATGCGCAGGTAGATCGTCGGCAAGCTCGCACCATCGACCATCGCCGCCTTGATGATGCTGTCATCGACACCGCGCAGGCCCGCCAGAAACAGCGCCATCACGAAGCCCGACGACTGCCAGACGCCGGCAATGACGATGGTGTAAATCGCCATCTCGGAGTTGACCAGCCAGTCGAACGTAAAGTTGGTGAAGCCCCAGTCGCGGACCATTTTTTCGAGGCCGAGGCCGGGGTTCAGAATCCATTTCCAGGCGGTACCGGTGACGATGAACGACAGCGCCATCGGGTACATGTAGATCGCGCGCAAGGCTCCTTCGGCGCGGATTTTCTGGTCCAGCAGGACGGCCATGCCCAGACCGATAGCCAGACAGAACACGATGAACAGGCCGCCGAAAATACCGAGGTTGGCCGCCGACACCCACCAGCGATCGATCTCGAACAGCGCGACGTACTGGTCGAAGCCGGCGTACTCGAAGTTGGGCATCAGGCGCGATTCGGTCAGCGACAGATATCCGGTCAGGAAAATGAAGCCGTAGACAAACACCAGTGAGGCCAGCACGGTCGGCCCCAGAACGAGTCGCGGCAACCACGCATCGGCAATGACCGCAAGGCGGCTGCTACCGCTGCGGCGGGGTCGGGAGGGCGCTTGCCTGAGCGCGGCGGTGGTGGTCATAGAGGCTCCTGCATGGTGGTGTCTGGTAAAAATGGGGAAATCCGTGGAAATGCTTGCCAGCGCGGACACGACCTCATCGTGCCCGCAGCGGGTGTTACCTTGTTTTAGCAGCTTTGGCCAGCGCGGCCACGGCGTCTTGCGAGCTCATGGTCGAATTCATGAAACGGGCAATCACGTCGGTGATCGCGCCTTGCTTGGCAGCGTTCACGGCCATGCCATGCGCGATGCTCGGTACCAGTCCACCGGCCTTGTTGGCGGTGTCCAGATCCGCCATCGATTTGACCGCACAGGTATCGAACTTGGCCGGCGAGACACCGGCACGGGCCGGGATCGAACCCTTGTTCAGGTTGAAGACTTCCTGGAACTCCGGGCTCATGATCGTGCTGGCCAAGACCAGCTGGGCCTTCTGGGTCGCCGGATCATTGACCTTGAACATTGCCAGCGAGTCGATATTGAAGGTGAAGGCTTTCTCGGTACCCGGTGCAGCGACACAGAGGTAATCTTTGCCAGCAACCTTGCCCGCCGCGGTGAATTCGCCTTTGGCCCAGTCCCCCATGAACTGCATGCCAGCCTGGCCGTTGATGATCATCGCGGTGGCCAGATTCCAGTCGCGGCCCGGGGAATTCTTGTCGATATAGGTCTTGATCTTGCCGAGCGTGTCGAAGGTCTTGATCATGGTCGGGCCGGTCAGTGCTGCCTGATCCATATTGACCAGCGCCTTCTTGTAGAAATCGGCTCCGCCGACGCCAAGCGCAACGGATTCGAATACGGTGGCATCCTGCCAGGGCTGACCACCGTGAGCGACGGCGATCAAGCCGGCGGCCTTGATCTTGTCGGCAGCAACAAAGAATTCATCGAAGTTGGTCGGTGTCGTGGCACCGGCTTTTTTGAGCACTTCCGGATTGATCCAGAGCCAGTTGACCCGATGCACGTTAATCGGCGCAGCAACATAATGACCTTTATATTTCATCACATCGGAGACGACTTTCGGCAGCAAGGCATCCCATTTTTCGTTGACGGCGACGGCATCAATATTGGCCAGCACGTTTTCACGGCCCCACTCCTGGATCGATGGTCCCTTGATCTGCGCAGCGGTCGGGGAGCTGCCGGCGATGACGCGGGCTTTCAGTGCGGTCGTGGCGTTTTCACCGCCGCCGCCAGCTACGGCAAAATCTTTCCAGCTGATGCCTTTGGCCTCCATCATTTTTTTCAGTTCGGCGACTGACTTGGCTTCGCCGCCGGACGTCCAGTAATGGAGTACTTCGACTTCGGCAGCCTGCACGACGGTGGTGGCGGACAATAAGGCGGTGGCAGCAAAAAGGGATGTGACGAGGTGGTTCAGTTTCATGCAGTGTCTCCTGGGTGATGATGCAAATGCGGTCTGAATGCCGCTATCCTGAAAGCCTGGAATTACATTTCTACTGGTTATGGCAAATTATGGTGATGTGGTTTTAAGCTAGTAAAACTACAGGGCTTATTGAATTTTATTTCAAACTGGGCCGCAAAGACCTGGTTGTGCCTTGTAATTGTAGTAATGCTACATTAAGATTGCAATATAAGTTTTTATTTATTACAGCAAACTGGAGCCGAACTGATGCAAAACGATCCTGCCTTTACCTTTATCTTGTTTGGTGGCACCGGCGACTTGTCGATGCGCAAGTTGTTGCCGGCGCTGTTGACTGCGCATCGCGGCGGCAAGTTGCATGCCGACGGCAAGATCCTGTGCGTGGCGCAGCAACAGATGGATCGCGCCACCTTCATCGACAGTGTGCGTGAGCGCGTCGGTGCGCACGCGCCGGCACAAGACGCGGTCTGGGAGGGCTTTCTTGACCGGCTCGATTACCTCGTCATGGATGCCTTCGATGCCACTTCTTACCAGCTACTGGCAGAGCGCCTGCAGCAAGCCAGCGGCGTGCGGGTGTTCTATCTGGCTACCGCACCGGCACTGTTTGAACCCATTTGCGTCCATCTTGCCGCCAGCGGCATTGATCTGACGCATGCCCGTGTAGTGCTTGAAAAACCGCTTGGCACCGATCTGGCGTCCTCGCGCATGATCAACGATGCGGTTGCCCGCGTGTTCACCGAAAACCAGACCTACCGGATCGATCACTATCTCGGCAAGGAATCGGTCCAGAACCTGATGGCGCTGCGCTTCGCCAATTCGCTGTTTGAACCGCTGTGGCGGCGCGAGTCGATCGCCCACGTACAACTGACGATTGCCGAAGAACTTGGTGTCGAAGAGCGTGGCGGGTTTTACGATGACACCGGCGCACTGCGCGACATGGTGCAAAACCATTTGCTGCAATTACTGTGCATCGTCGCGATGGAGCCGCCGACGTCATTTGATGCCGATGCGGTGCGCGATGAAAAGCTGCGTGTGTTGCGCGCGCTCAAGCCGCTCTCGGCCATCGATGTCGAGCAAAAGGCGGTGCGTGGACAATACGGTTCCGGTGCGATCCGGGGCAATGCAGTCCGGGCCTATGTGGACGAAGCCGGCATCGATGCCGGTTCCTGCGCCGAAACCTTTGTCGCGCTCCAGGCCGAAATCAACAACTGGCGCTGGGCCGGTGTGCCGTTCTTTTTGCGGACAGGCAAACGGCTACCACAGCGCATGGCGGAAATCGTCATCACATTCCGGCCGGTACCGCATGCCATCCTGCCCGTGCCAGCCGGCCTTGCCAGCGAAGAATCGAACCGGCTGGTCATCAAGTTGCAACCGGACGAATCGATCCAGTTGCACTGCCTCGGCAAGCAGCCCGGCGATGGCATGCACCTGCAACCGGTGGTGCTGGACCTTGCACTGGACAAGGCCTCGACGCGCCCGCGCGCCGAAGCGTACGAACGCCTGTTGCTCGACGCGATTCGCGGCAATCTCGCGCTGTTCGTGCGGCGCGATGAACAGGAAGCCGCCTGGAAATGGGTCGAACCCTTGCTCACCGCGTGGGACAACAGCAGCCAGCCGCCGAAGTCGTATGCGGCCGGCACCTGGGGGCCGGCGTCGTCGAGTGCTTTGCTCTATCGTGCCGGCTTTGCCTGGCCGGAGGAACGCTAATGACCGTGCAATTCCATTTTTTTGAAGAAGCGGGCGTTGCCGCGCAGGCTTTGGCTGATGCAGTCCGTGGCGATCTGCAGCAGGCGCTGGAGAGTGCACCGCGCGCGCTGCTGCTGGTGTCTGGCGGGCGCAGTCCGTTGCCGCTGTTTGCGCTGCTGGCCAGCCAGCCATTGCCGTGGGCGCAGATTGATGTGTCGCTAGTCGATGAACGCTGCGTGCCGCTGGCCGATGCGGATTCCAACTCGGCACTGGTGGCGCGCCATTTGCTGGTCGGGTCGGCTGCGGCTGCACGCTGGGTGCCGCTAGTCGATGAGGCACTGGCCAGCCACGCCAGCGATGAATGGGCGGTGGCGCAGCAGGCGGGCATGGCGGCGAATCACAACGCGGCGCTGGCGCAAGCGGCAGTGGTCATTCTTGGCCTTGGCAACGACGGTCATACTGCTTCGCTATTCGTCGATGCCCCGCAGTGGGACGAGGCGCGTCAGACCAGCGCACGTTATGTCGCCTTGCAACCGCAAGCCGCGCCGCATGCGCGCGTCGGCCTGTCGTTGCAGGCACTCATTGGCCAGCGTCATTGTTATGTCTGGTCCTGCGGGGCCGACAAGCTGGCCACTCTCGAACGTCTCGTCGCGCTGGTGCGTGATGCGCCTACTCAACCCACCGATCACCTTACCGACCACCTTGCCGACGCAGGCCCGCTTGCCCTGCTGATCGCTCATCCGAAAGTGACCCTTCATGTCTTCCACAGTGCCCGCTAATTCCCGTGATGCGCAAAGCGCGCTCTATCTTGACGGTCCGCGACTGCTGGCCGATATCGGCGGCACCAATGCCCGCTTCGCGCTGGAACGGGCACCTGGCCAGATCGAGGCGATCCGCGTGTTGCGTTGCGCCGACCATGCCGAATTTGTCATCGCCGTGGAGTCCTATCTCGTCGAAGTTGGCCAGCCCGTGGTGCGCCATGCCGCGATCGCGATTGCCAATCCGGTACAGGGTGACGAGATCAAGATGACCAATCACCACTGGGCTTTTTCGATCGACTCGACGCGCCGCCGGCTCAACTTCGACACGCTGTTGATCGTCAATGATTTCACTGCGCTGGCAATGTCGCTGCCGCATCTGGAACCTACCCATCTGGCTCAGGTCGGACCGGGCGAAAGCCGGCCGGGCGGCGTGATTGGTCTGGTTGGCGCTGGCACCGGACTGGGCGTTGGCGGCCTCATCCCGACGGCCGGACGCTGGATCGCGCTGGGCAGCGAAGGCGGTCATGTGACTTTTTCACCGGCCGACGAGCGCGAGATCGCCGTGTTGCAGTATTGCTGGAAGACCTGGCCGCACGTCTCTGCCGAACGGCTGGTTTCCGGCCCCGGCATCGAACTGATCTATCAGGCATTGGCTGCGCGCAGCGGCATTGCTGCTGATCAACTCGCTACGCCGGAAATTATCCAGCGCGCGCTTGCCGGCTCCGACCCGTTGTGCATCGACGTGGTCGACTGTTTTTGCGGCATGCTCGGTACCGTCGCGTCCAATGTTGCCGTCACACTGGGTACGCTGGGTGGCATCTACATCGGCGGGGGCGTGGTGCCGCACCTGGGCGAGTATTTTGCGCGCTCGTCGTTTCGCCGTCGCTTCGAGGACAAGGGCCGTTTCGGCGACTACCTCGGCAATATCCCGACCTTTGTCATTACCGCGCCGTATCCGGCCTTTGTCGGTGTGGCCGCGATCCTGTCCGAGCACCTCGGTGGTGGCAATGCAATCCCTATCCTCGAACGTATCCGCAAGTCGCGCTCGAGTTTTTCGCCGGCCGAGCAAAAAGTCGCCAGCCTGATCCTCGCCCATCCGCGTGCCGTGATGAACGAACCGATCTCGGAAATCGCCCGGCGTGCCGAAGTCAGTCAGCCGACCGTGATTCGCTTTTGCCGCTCGCTGGGTTGCCAGGGCCTGGCGGATTTCAAGCTCAAGCTGGCCTCCGGCGTGACGGGCACCGTGCCCGTGGCGCACAGCCAGGTACATGTCGGCGATTCATCGCTGGACCTTGGCGTGAAGGTCGTCGACAACACGATCACGGCGATGCTCGAAGTGCGCGACAACCTCAATGCGGAGTCCCTGAGCGCCGTCATCGAAGCCCTCAGCCAGGCTAGCCGGATCGAATTTTACGGCTTTGGTAGCTGCGGACTGGTGGCCGAGGATGCACAGCAAAAGTTTTTCCGGCTCGGTATCCCGACCTCGGCGTCGACCGATCCGCAAGTCCAGGAAGTTTCGGCCGCCATGCTGGGACCACGCGACGTGGCGGTGATTATTTCCAATTCGGGAAAATTGCGCCATCTCGCCGCCGCCGTCGAAGCGGCGATGGCCAGCGGTGCGACCGTGATTGCGCTGGCACCGGCCAATTCGCAACTGGCAAGGCGGGCGCATCTGACGCTGGCGGTCGAACATGACGAAGGCAGTGCCGCGCATATCCCGATGGTCTCGCGCATCCTGCTGTTGGTGCTGATCGACATGCTGGCCGTCGGCGTGTCATTGAACCGCACCAGCCCGTTTGCAGAATTGCAGCGTCAGGCCAAACGCGGCATCCTCAACCACATTGCCTCGTCGACCAACCACGAACTGGATCGACTCAATGAAGACGGCGGTCCGATCGGGCCGGTGATTTCGCATACGGTGTAAGGCTTAGTGACGCAGGTTGGCGGCAAGGCCGAGTATTTGCTCCGGGATGCCGCTGGCCAGCGCATGGTCTTGCAACAAGGTCGCCATGCGGCCGTCGCCGGTACGCATCTCGTGCGCCAGCGCCATGCTGTACGGTGTGTCGCCAGCGTGAATGCCATCGATGACATTGGCTCCGCTTTCCAGCAGTACTTCGGCCGCCGCCAGGCTATTGGCGTGGACGGCCAGATGCAGTGCCGTGTAATTGCCATCGCCGGTGTCGTCGATATCGGCGTCGCTATCGGCGAGCAGCAGGCGAATCGCTTCAGCGTGACCGTTGTAAGCAGCCAGCATCAGCGGGGTGATGCCGCCCTGGCTGGTCGGCGGGTGCTCGGGCAATCCGGCGGCGCGCCAGCTGCGGATCAGGTGCAGCTGATTGGTACTGGCGGCACGATGCAGCATCGTGAGACCATCGCTGCCTTCCTTGAGCGGATTGGCACCGGCGAGGAGCAACGCGCGTGCCGCTTCGTCGCCTTCAACGGTGGCATTGCGCCAGGCCACTTCCAGCGGCAGGGCACCGCTGAAATGGGGATGGTCGGGATCGGCCCCGAGCGCCACCATCGTTGCTATACGAGAACTCACCGAGATGAATTCGCTGGCTGGGTAGTCGATCCCGCTGCGCGATGCAGCGGGTTTGTTGATGACCTCGAGCAGCATGCTGGCCTGAGTCGTGGTCAACAGCGGGTTATTGAGGTTGATGATCTGATGCCGTGCCAAGGTCATGACGGCAGCGAATTTTGATGCCTGTCCGTCGATGAGCGCCCGCGCGAACAAGCGCCCCGTGTCATCGTGATTCTGTGTCGGTGGTCCCAGTCGCGCTAGTGCGTTTTGAATGTCGTGGGCTACAGCGGCGCTGTAGCCGGTCCGGGAAGCCGGTGCCGGCAAGCCATAGGCTGCAACCAGTCTGGTGGTCGGGCTGCGCCAGTCACAGCAGAACCGGGCACGGGCCGCGTTCTGCCCCGTTGCCGGTGGTCGACCGTTGGCGGTCGCTGCTGCTGTTGCTGTCAGCTGCGCAGAGGCGGGTGTTGCTGTGGTGGCAGCAGATCTGCTGGCCGACCGTGGACGAGTGGATTGAGATCGATCAATTTGTGGAAGCACACAACACCTCTTTCAGTGGTGGCCGGCCCATGCCGGAACTGATCGTGAGTGCGCTATTTTGGTAATCGGTTCCGTACTGCCCTGATGCTGTTTTCAATTTCACTGACGCGAGACCCTGATTCGTTCGTGCCGGCGCACTCTTGCCTCGTCTTGAATCACGCTGCTCCTGCATCCGTTGCGAGACCGACAATGCGTGCCATAGTTGCTTGTCAATAATGACAGTGTCTTGACCCAAGTCGACGAGCCTGTCATAAATCGCGTGTGGCAGGGCCGCCCCGTTTGGCCGTGTCGCAGTGCTTCTATCGTAGTGAACAATGACGATAAAAATTCTTCCCTGTTGTGACAAGTGCATAGGGTAAGCTCGTTCGCGGGCGAAATTTTCAGATCGTTTCATCGGCCTCGGGCGGGCCATCGTTATGTGAACAAATCAAAAACATAAATTGAAGCGGAGAGCACGCGATGATATTCAGTAAATTGAAAATTGGTATGCGGCTGGCGGCTGGGTTCGGGATCATGATGGCGCTGATGCTGGCGATTCTGCTGGTCAGCGTAAGCCGCTTCCTCGCGTTTTCCGCAGACAACAGGCAAATTATCGAACAAGACTGGGTCATGGCTTCCGCTGCCAACGCCGTCGACACCGCGGCCAGGGATGACGTGCGCCGCACGCTGGCGTTGTTCATCAGCGACCGCGACCAGCGCGCCGTCAGTTACGCCCGCATCGACAGCAACAAGAAGGTGATCGATGCGGCCTTGATCAGCCTCGAAAAACTGATTACCGGTGCGCAAGAGAAAGACCTGCTCAAGACAATCCAGTCCGCCCGCGCCACCTATTCGGTGTCGTTCCTGAAGGTGGCGGACCTAGTCGAAGAAGACCGTCGCGATGACGCTGCAAAATTGATGACTACGGAAACCTTCGTTACGCTCGACCATCTACTCGATCAGATTCATACGCTGGTCAATTTGCAATCCAAACAAGTAGAAATGAGCGCCACCCGCGTGCAGCAGGAGGTTACTGCATCGTTACGCATGACCATCATTCTCGGTATCGTTGCGCTGTTGACCGCAATCGGTTGCGCTGTCGGGATAACACGCTCAATAACCAGACCGCTGATTCAAGCAGTTGGTATCGCCCGCCGGGTCGCGGCAGGCGACCTCACCACCACTATTTATTCTCCTTCCGGAGATGAAACCGGGCAGCTACTCAATGCGTTGGGCGAGATGAATGAGAGCCTGATAAAAATCGTCAGTGAGGTGCGTCACGGCACCGATACCGTGGCGAGCGCCGCACAAGATATTGCCGACGGCAACCGCGAGCTATCCAGTCGCGCTGATACCCAGACTCAATCATTGGATGCCACAGCCAATTCAATGCATGAGTTGACCATGACGGTAGAACAGAATGCGGACAATGCGCTGCAGGCCAAGGCGCTGGTCGCGAGCGCATCAGTAGTGGCACTGCGCGGTGGCGAAGCCGTTCAACAGGTCGTACTGACCATGAGTTCGATCAAGGAAAGTTCGCACAAGATCGTCGATATCATTGGCGTCATCGACAGCATTGCCTTTCAGACCAATATCCTTGCCCTGAATGCCGCTGTCGAAGCCGCTCGCGCCGGCGAACAGGGCCGCGGGTTTGCAGTGGTCGCTACGGAAGTGCGTAATCTGGCTCAGCGATCGGCTAGTGCGGCACGTGAAATCAAGAATCTGATCAGCGATTCGGTCGACAAGGTCAACACCGGCAATAGCCTCGTCAATCAAGCCGGGCAGACAATGGAAGAGATCGTCGCCTCGGTGGGCAAGGTAACCGATATCATGAGCGAAATCACCGCAGTCAGTGCCCAACAAAACAGTGGCATTGCACGCGTCAACGCGGCACTCGGCCAGATGAATTCGGTCACGCACGAAAACACAATGTTGATCGAACAGGCCGCTAATGCTGCGCTTAGCACCCAGCAACAAGCAGCCGCGCTAGCCGAAGCCGTGCAAGTGTTTCAACTGGCTGACAGCCGGCCAAATCAGAAAGCGCCAGAGCGACATCGCGCCTTGAACCTGCTCACGTCGTGATTTCGGCTACGACGAAAGGCAGAGACCGACCAGGCATGCCTGCTGTTTGGGAATAAATATCAGCGCTGGATAAATTGTCCGGCTGCCGCCGATTTCTTTTGCGAAAGCGGTGGCAGGCAATAATTAGAAGCGGTAACTGGCACCGACGCGCAATACCGGATAGAGCTTGAGGTCATTGGCCTTGTCACGCAGGCGATTATTTTCGACATCGAGGTCGTTAGAGAGCTGGTTGCAAAGACTGCTCGGTGCGGTACAACCACTGCTGGTCAGCGACGTGCTGGGCGACCCCTGGAACAGTACGCCTGCATCTGCTGAAAAGCCCCAGCCAGTCTCTTTTTGTAATGCATTGCCCCAACCGATTCCGAGGTACGGCGCGATTTTGCGGAAGTCGATCTTGCCATTGATCTGACCTGCGTCGGTAGAGGTGTAAGTATTGCCATTGAAGTTAAACGTTCCGGATGCGTTGGACCGGCCTACCGCCGTGATTTTGCTGCTGTTGTAGGTCAGGCCGCCGGTCAGGCGAAAACTGCCCGCGCTCGGAAAATAATCGACGAGTGCATCAACGGTATTGAGTTTGAGCTTGGAATCGTAGTTCACGTTGCTGGTGCTGCTGCTATACGAATAATTCAGGGTATTGAAACCAAGGCGGGCATTGAGGTTTTTCTGCAGTGGCAGACTCATGTGCAAGCCAACGCCGGTGGTGCCGAGGTCGGCCGTCAAGGCCAGATTCGTGGCACTGGCAGTGCCAGAGGCGAGTAATACAGCAGTCAAACTGACGGCGACGAATGCTGGCTTCATCATGAATTTCTCCCGGGAGGGTGTTTGGTAGTGATGGTTCCATTCTCTATTGACGCACATTTAGGAATGGAATCTTTTTGTAGCCATGATGATAGCGAGGCGATCGTCCCGGAGAAAGGATTTCGAGCCGGTTTTGGGTAGATGCGACACTTTTTCTTTAAGGTAAAATTTTCTTGACAGGAGAGGGCTGCATTTGCTGGATTGGCTTCATTCCATTCGCAGCCCGTCCTTGCCGTCAACCTTTGACGCCGTCAGCGGTCACCCCGAAATCAGCCATGTCGTGTGGGTGCATCGTCTTCTTGAAACGACATGCTGCGATGGCACTGAGACATGCCTGATGGTGGCTTTGGACGCACTGATGGCAGTCCGGAATGCAAAAAAGCCGCAGCGCATCGACGCTGCGGCTCCCTGATCAGCTTACCACCAGGTTTCGACCTGGAAGCCCACCGTGCTGCCATTGGTGGTGGCACCGAAGACACCGGTACGGGATAGTGACGAACCGACGTTCGCTGCAGTCTGTGCGGCATCATTCCATTTCGCATACGTGTAGAACGCACGCAGCGCCGGACGGGACCAGAAACCGTTGCCTGCGGTCAGTTGCGGAGCGATGGTCAGCTTGGTCAGCTTGCGGGTGGCCTGGCCATCCGGCTTGACCTGGTCGTAGCCGAGCTCGGTGGCGAGGCTCATGTTGTCGGCAAAATGATAGACCGGACGCACACCTGCCGAGATCCATGTCTTGTCGCCGGTGGAGGTTTCGGCTTTTTCGTAGACGAAGGTGCCCATGCCCGACCATTTGGTGCCGGCTGGCTGGAACATGATCTGTTCGGTGATGCGGGTGACTTTGTCATCCTTGTTGGCACCGAAGTTGACGCCGCCCGTGCCAGCGCCGCTGCCCGTGCCGTGCTGCAGCGCGAGCTTGTTGTAGCCGCCGAACAGGCCGGTCTGGGTGTGCAGCAGCGTGAGCAGGTTGCCGCTCGGTGTGGATGCGGACACCACGCCGCCGGGCGTGGACATGGTGGCACCGGCTGCATCGCGTTTTTGCATGAATTCGACACCGACGGTCAGTGCGCCATCCTTGTTGGTCTTGATTTCCGAGAAACGAATATCGTGGGTCAGAACCGTGCGCTTGTCGTCGTTGGCAGTCGGCGAGCTCTCGTTGGTGTAGGCATTGCGGACAATCGCGTAAGCCAGCTTGGCACCGCCAAGGTCGATGTTTTCGAGGCCGGCACCCGGACCGCTGTTATCCCAATAGTAGTAGTCGGTGATATGCACGTCCTGGCGGTCATAAAAGCGCTTGCCGACCCAGGCCTTGGCTTTCGAGAATGCCCCCGTGCCGATGTTCTCGGCGATGGCATTGGCTTCGCGCCATGCCGGGCTGTATTGCTCGAAATCCTTGTTTTGCTGCAGCACAAACGCCAGCCGGGTATTGATGCGGATGTTGAATCCGTTTTCACCCTTGAAGGCTTCGCCGCCGAAAGCGAGCTCGCCGTAAGTTTCGCACTCGTTGCCCAGACGATATTTGGAACCGGCTCCTGCCAGTCCGAAGCAGGCTTCCTTGCCGCCCTCGCTGCTGGTGCCAAAACCGGAACGGAAATAGCCGCCAAAATCAATTGGCAATGCGGCGGCTTGTGCCAGCGATACGGTCAGTGCCAAAGCAGCTGCGACCGGCAAGGTCTTCAAAATGCGTGTCATCTCGTCTCCAGATTGGTTTTGTTTTTAAACATGTGGCGATGCGGTGCATCACCGTGTGAACCGGTATCAGTCCGGATTCTTGTTGTGAGATCTTCGTCGGTAGCATACTGCTACGTCCAAAAATCTAGTGAAACTACAGGAGTACTGTACTAGTGGCAAATCTGCAAGTGGGGTTTGCTTTACTGCTTCTGTAGCTCGCCGTGGATTATTCTAGCAGTTCTTTGTAGTTTTGCTAAATTATTAGACTTATCTTTTGGGGATGGTTTCTGAGCGATAGTTGGTCCATCCAGAATATTCGGTGATTTCCGGTGATTTCTCTTGGACAGAGAGCGGTATGGGAGCACGGTCTTGGCAACTTAACCAACTGATTGCACTAAAATTAGTGTATTAATACTACAGACATCTAAAGTACCTACTTTTTGCTGCCAACCACTGCGGAAAACAATTTGTTGACGTGGCCGTTGCGCCGATGCGGTATCCATTCGAATTTCCCTGTGATTCTTTACTTGCTAACGGAGTTAGTCATGCGCCCCTTGTTTTCCTCGATGTCCTCACGGTGTTTTCCCGTCTTGCTTGGCCTGGTATTGACAGCGCCCATGCCATTTGCGCTGGCCGCATCGGAAGGCTCCAGTTACGAAGCCTGTCCATCGTGCGTGCCAAGTGATCTGGCCTGGAATGATGGCGAGTTTGATCAGATTTATTTGTCCGCTGGCAGCGCTCCTGCCAACCTGCAGCCGCAGGTATTGGCCGTCGATAGCATCAGTCGTGCGTTG
Source organism: Actimicrobium sp. CCI2.3 (assembly GCF_035019065.1). NCBI lineage: Bacteria > Pseudomonadati > Pseudomonadota > Betaproteobacteria > Burkholderiales > Oxalobacteraceae > Actimicrobium > Actimicrobium sp. CCI2.3. The sequence goes on from NZ_JASJWR010000015.1 coordinate 61,683, forward strand.
TCCTTGCTGAAGGTTGCCGGCAAGAGTGCGCCAGTCGCCTTGTTCAGCGACGACAGCGCGCGCAACCTCGCACGAGGTCTCGCTGCGGCACTCGCCAAGGCCGGTCCGCAGCAAGATGCGCTGTTCTTCATTGTCAGCAGTGGCAGCAATGGATTATTTGGTGCCAAGCTGGGCACCAGTGGCCGGGCTTTCATCGATCAGCAGGGACTCAATCTCGTATTCGGCGAGGCGCGGGTCGACTTCATTGGCCGCTATCGCGCCACCCGCATGCGCCGTGCGTTCGACTTCGGCAGTCGTACTGCTGCCTCGCCGGTTCGCCTGGCGGAAGATGGGTTGCGCCATGTGCGTAGCGACTGGGTCGTGGTGCCGCTCGACGTCAATGGCGGATCAGCGACGCGGATGGCCCCGGCGCTTCCAGTGCAGGTGATCGCTTCCCCGGTGGTGCAGGATGAAAAATATTATGCCGTGCAGGAAGAACGCCTGAAAAGCCTCAAGCGCCTGCGCACCCAGGACCTGATCAGTGAGCAGGAATACCAGGCCAAGCGGGCCGAGATCCTGAAGGCCTGGTGATGCAGGCATTGCGCACGGTGCTGGCTTCCGATGGCCCGGAATGGTTCGCGGTTCTGGCAGCTTCCATCGGGGACGACGTAGCGTAGTCGATGCCACGCTCTGCGGTGGCGACGCCGACGGCATGGACTGCTTTGGCCAATGGCGCACCCCCATCTGGCCATCAGGTTCCAGTCTGTTCCATAACCTCAAGAAATGTTTTAATTGTTGGTTGAATTCATGGAGTACTGAAAGTATTGCTAATAATTAATTGTTTTAAAGAAATTCTTGCGCTTGTTTGGTATGCTGATGTCGCGTTGTTTCACACGCGTGAATAAGCCTTTCTAGCTTTCTGCGAAACGGTCTTTTACTTTGACCGTCAAGCAGGAGCGCCGGTTTTGGCGTTCGGTGCAGGCAAAAATGGCGTGAACAGACAAACCAACATCGTGAAACTAAAAAAACTATCATTCTGGTTCTCGCTCGTGGTGATCCTGGCACTAGGTGCCAACGCTATTTTTCTGGTCATGATCCAGCAGTCCTACAACAGCGTCGTCATGGCGCAGGCCCATCGTCAGGATGCGATCTTGCTGGCCGAGCAGCTCAAGGACGATACCGAGCGACTGACCAGTCTCGTGCGCACTTACACCAGCACTGGCGAAGCGCGCTATCTGACGTACTACTACGACATCCTGGGCATACGCGAAGGAGAGAAGCCGCAGCCCCCCGGCTATGATGCCGATGCCTACTGGGACATGGTGATTGCCGGTGCCATTCCCCACAAGATGCCCGCACAGGGCAAGCAGTTTTCGTTCTCCGCGCGGATGAAATCGCTCGGCTTCAGTGCCGACGAATTCGCCGCGCTCCGCGACGTCGACATTGCCACCAATGCGATGAAGCAAATGGAACAAATCGCCTTCGCGGCAACCCAGGGATTATTCGATCCGGCCACGCAAGAGTTTGTTTCTGATGGGGAGCCGCACCTGATTTTTGCTAATCAGCTGGTGAACAGCAAACTCTACAATGCGCTCAAGGCCGACTTGTCAAAATCCGTCGCGGCGCTCAGCTCGCGGGTCAATGCGCGTACTAACAAGGCGGTATCGCAGGCCTCACGGGACCTTGAACGCTGGATCATGCTGATGTTTTGCAGTGTCGGCTTCACGCTATTGATGGTTCTGGCTGCCTCGCAAGTCATCCGTCGGCAAGTACTGCGTCCGATCGAGATCCTGTCGAGAGCAGCCCGGCACCTGGCTACCGGGGAGTACTCGTCGCGTGTCGCGACGGCGTCGTTACTGGATCGCTCCAGCACGCGGGGGGTGCGGGAGCTGGTGGCGCTGGGAGCAATGATTGACAGCATGGCCGAGTCCATCGAGCGCGACATTGACTTGCGACAGGAGGCGCAGCTTGCGCTCGAAGCGGCCAACCAGAAAGCCGACAACGCGACCCGCGCCAAATCGATGTTCCTGGCAAACATGAGCCATGAAATCCGCACGCCGATGAATGCCATTATCGGCATGACCTATCTGGCGCTGCGCACCGGTCTCACGGAGCGCCAGCACGATTACGTCAGCAAGGCCCATTCGTCGGCCAAATCGCTGCTGGGCTTGCTCAACGATATTCTTGATTTTTCCAAGGTCGAAGCCGGCAAGCTCGAACTGGAACATGTCCCGTTCCTGCTCGAAGACGTGATCGCTCATGTCTTCGAATTGTTGATCGAACCGGCCCGTGACAAAGGTCTGGTGCTGTCCTCGGTACCCGCCGATCCGCTGCTGTCGGGGAGTCAGGTCGCCTTGCTGGGCGATCCGCTGCGCCTGTCGCAGATACTGACCAACCTGTTGTCGAACACAGTCAAGTTTACCGATCATGGCAGCGTGACGCTGGAGGTCCGGATTGACCAGCGCGGTGACGATGACGTGTTGCTGCATTTTATCGTCACCGATACCGGCATCGGGATGGAGGAGGCACAGTTGGCACGTCTGTTCGAGGAGTTTACTCAGGCAGATGGTTCGACTACCCGTAAGTACGGCGGTACCGGACTTGGCCTGAGTATCGCGAAAAAATTTGTCGAACTGATGGGTGGTCAGATATGGGCCGAAAGCACTGCCGGGCAAGGTACGCAGTTTCACTGCACGGCGCGTTTCACGATAGCGCACGGCGAGGATGTGGCGCGTGCACAGCAAACCGATGACTTTGCGCCAGTGGACCTGAGCGGCATGCATGTCCTGCTGGTCGAAGACAACGCGATCAACCAGCAACTGGCGATCGAACTCATCGAAAGTCGCGGTGCCCGGGTGACGCTGGCCAGGAACGGTCAGGAAGCGCTCGACCTGCTGTTCACAGGTACCGCCGATCAGGTCGATGTGGTGCTGATGGACTTGCAGATGCCGGTGATGGATGGCTACGAAGCGACCTTGCGGGTGCGTGCCGATCCGCGTTTCGCAGACCTGCCGCTCATTGCGATGACCGCACACGCGATGCTCGAAGAGCGCGAACGCTGCATCGCCGCCGGCATGAACGACCATCTCGGCAAGCCAATCGAGCCGTCGGTGTTGTACGCGATGCTGGCACGCTATTGTCCGGCGCGGCATACCATGCCGGCGAGCGCCGTCACGCCGGTCGCCACATCCTCCGGCAGCCCGACGACACTGCCGTGTATCGACGGCCTCGATACGGCTGCGGGGGTGCAATTTTCTGCGGAATCGGAATCGATGTATCTGCAATTGCTGTCGATGTTCGTCGAGGGTTACAGCGACTGCACTGCGCGTTTGCAGCAACTGCTGGCCGATGCGCAGTGGCAGCAAATGGAAATGTTCGCGCACACGCTCAAGGGACTCGCCGGCACGCTGGGCATGGTCGAGCTGCAGCAACCGGCCAGCACGCTCGAACAGGCGTGCGCCGCACGGCAAGTCGATGAAGTCACTCACGCCCAAGCCGACATGGAACGCGTGATCACGCCTTTGCTGGCTGGTTTGCAACAGTATTTTGCGGCGCAGTCCGCTGCGGCAGCCGCAGCGGCAAAGTCAGCATGACGCTACCAGACAAGTCGCACGCAACCAGCGCTATCGTTTTGCTGGTCGATACCAAGAGGAGTTCGCCATGAAAACTCGCGCAATCGCAATCGTGCTGGCCGCCGGTGCCGCCATGACATTGCCTGCTGCCGCGCTCGATCTGTCGACATCGGGTTTCGGCACGATTGGCTACAGCCGCTCGGACCAGGCAGCCAGCTACCAGCGCTTCGTCAATGACGGCGGCACCTTCAAACGCGACAGCGTGCTGGGATTGCAAGTCGATGCGCGCATCAATGACCAGTTCAGCGCGACCTTGCAGGGCAAGGTCGCGGCGTCACTGAAAAATGACACGACGACTGCTGCAACGATTAGCTGGGCTTTCCTGTCCTGGCGACCGAGCAATGACTGGCTGGTGCGTGCCGGTCGCCTGCGTGTACCGTTTTACCTGCGTAGCGAAAGTACCGATGTGGGTACGACGTTTGATTTTGCCCAGATGCCGACCGAAGTCTATGCAGCCTCGTCAACGACCGACATTGACGGACTGGCCGTCAGCAAGACCTGGAATACGCAGGCTGGCGAATGGACACTCTATGGCTACCTTGGATCGGCCAGCATCGCGTATCGCTCCTATCTGCGAGATAACCCGGCTGCCGGCTTGCCGGGAGCGGTTTTTTCGCCGCTGAAGGTCGGCGCACGCGGACTGGTGCTGACCTTCCAGCAGGATGACAATCTGTATCGGCTTGGTGCCCATGATGTACGTGTCAGGGCTCCTGACGGGCAACCCTTTCCAGTGACATTTCCGGGTGTGATGATTGCGCCTGGCATCAGTTACTACCAGGTGTCGTCGCTGATGCCGGGGCCGGGTCTGATCAATATTACTGAAGCCCATACGCCGACCTACACCATGGGTATGGATATCGGCGTCGGTGCGGATTTCCGCCTTATTGGTGAATACGTACGGCGCAATGTGCTTGGCGTCAACGCCGGCAGCAATTCACAAGGCGCTTATCTGGCCGCGCTGCGATCGGTCGGTGCATGGACGCCGTACGTCAGTGTCGGGCGCTTGCTGTCGACGCCGGAAGTGCGTGATCTTTACGGCAAGGTCAATGCCAGCCGGGTGCCCGCTTTCATCCCAGGCGCGGCGCAGATCAATGCTTCGCAACGTGCCGGTGCCGATAGTCTGAACCCGTTCGATCAGACCACCTGGGCGCTGGGTACCTCCTACCGGCTCAGTCCGACCAGCAAGCTCAAGGCCGAATGGGCGCGCACCCGCACGGGTCTGGTGTCGGGCCTGATCGATGCGCCTGTCGGTGGCGAATCCGGTAATCAGGTGGTCAATGTGATATCGCTGTCCTGCAGCTTCGTATTCTGAGAGGACGATCATGACACTTCTCTCCCGGATCATGACCTTGTGCATGGTGTTGATGGCGCTGCCCGCAAGCGCCGCCGACATCGTCGTCATCGGCAACAGCAATGTGCCGAAAATGGATGTGCTGACTGTTAAAAAAATCTACACCGGAAAATTCATTGCCGTCGCCGGTGTCAGCGTGAAGCCGGTCGCCATGAAGCCAGGCTCGCAGGAACGGATCCGTTTTCTGAAAGAGTTTCTTGACCAGGATGAGGAAAAGTACGATGCCTACTGGACCGTGCGTCGCTACATCGGCAAAGGCACGCCGCCGGTCGACATGGACGCGGCTGCCGACGTCATCCGCTATGTGCTGATCACGCCGGGCGGCATCGGCTACATCGATGCGGCCGAGCTCCAGCCGGGACTCAATGTCGTGACGCGCAAATAGGCCCGGGCCGGCATGGCAGAATAGGGCGTCACCAATGTCCAGGCTTGCACGATGCCCATTCACGTTTTCACTTACGGTTCGCTGATGTTCCCCGAAGTCTGGCAACGTGTCGTGCGCGGCAGCTATGCGTCGCAGCCGGCCCGCATTGAGGACCACCGGCGCTATGCGGTCAGCGGGGACACCTATCCCGGCATCGTGATCGAGGCCGGGGCCAGCGTGACCGGACTGCTCTATCGCGACATCGATGCCGCTGACCTGGCCGCGCTCGATCACTTTGAAGGCGATGCCTATCACCGCATCGGCTTGCAGGCCATGACCGGGGACGGCGCGCTGGTTGCGGTGCAGACGTATCTGTTTCGCGATCCGGCCGGTTTGTCCGACCAGCCCTGGCTGCCCCATGCGTTCCAGTTGCAACGGTTTCTCGATAGCTACTGCCGCGACAAGTTAGGCAGCTGACAGTGGCGTCGGTATAATCGGAGTCCGTCTTCCCCGCTCCCCACACACTCATGCTCGCTCTCCAGAAACAACGCGTCGTTGCCCTTTTCAACTCTGCCCTGGCACCGCTGGTGGCCGGTACCGACCAGCAGCCGACAGTCATCCTCGAGCGGCCGCGCGATCCTGCCCATGGCGATGTGTCCTGCAATATTGCGATGCAGCTGGCCAAACCCCTGAAGAAAAATCCACGCGAACTGGCGCAGCAACTGGTCGCCGCCTTGCTGGCCGACCCGGCCCGTGCCGGTCTGGTCGATGCCGTCGAGATCGCCGGCCCGGGTTTCATCAACCTGCGTCTGGCGCTGGCAGCGCGGCAGGAAGTAGTGCATACCGTGCTGCAGGAAGCCGCCGACTATGGCCGTGGCACGCTCGGTGCCGGTCGCAAGGTCTTGCTCGAATTCGTCTCCGCCAATCCGACCGGACCGCTGCATGTCGGCCATGGTCGTCAGGCCGCGCTCGGTGATGCGCTGTCGGCACTGTACGAAGTACAAGGCTACGACGTGACGCGCGAGTTCTACTACAACGATGCCGGCGTGCAGATCGCCACGCTGGCCAGTTCGGTACAGGCTCGTGCGCGCGGCTTCAAACCGGGCGACGCCGACTGGCCGGAACCGGCCTACAACGGCGATTACATCGGTGACATCGCCCGCGATTTTCTGGCCGGCAAAACCGTCTCGGCCGCTGATTGCGCGCCGGTGGTGGCCAGCGGCCTGGTCGATGATCTCGAATCGATACGCCAGTTCGGTGTGGCCTATCTGCGGCGCGAACAGGACCTCGACCTGCAGGCATTTGGGGTGAAATTTGACAACTACTATCTCGAATCGTCGCTGTACGGCGACGGCAAGGTGCATGCCGCCGTCGATGCCCTGATCAAGGCCGGCAAGACGTACGAACTCGATGGCGCGTTGTGGTTGCGCACCACCGACTATGGCGACGACAAGGATCGCGTCATGAAAAAAACCGATGGCACCTACACCTACTTCGTGCCGGACGTGGCCTATCACATTGTCAAATGGCAGCGCGGTTTCGGTAACGCCATCAACATTCAGGGCAGCGACCACCACGGCACCATCGCCCGCGTGCGGGCAGGTCTGCAAGCGGTTGACCTCGGTATCCCGCAGGGCTATCCCGACTACGTGCTGCACAAGATGGTCACCGTCATGAAAAACGGTGAAGAGGTCAAGATCTCCAAGCGGGCCGGCTCGTACGTGACCTTGCGCGACCTGATCGAATGGTCCAGCGGCGATGTCGAGACCGATGCGGCTGACGATGCAGTCAGCGATGCAGTAATCGATACCCCGCGCGACCTTACCCGTGGCCGTGATGCCGTGCGGTTTTTCCTGATTTCGCGCAAGGCCGATACCGAATTCATTTTCGATGTCGATCTGGCGCGGGCGCAGTCCGACGAAAATCCGGTCTATTACGTCCAGTACGCGCATGCCCGGATCTGCTCGGTACTGGCCCAATGGGGCGGTGATGCAAGCTTGCTCGATGGCGTTGACCTGACGCCGCTGACGGCACCGCGCGAAGCATCGTTGCTCGCGCGCCTGGCCGATTATCCGGACGCGCTTGAACATGCGCTGGAAGAACTCGGACCACATCAGGTCGCGTTCTACTTGCGCGACCTGGCCGGCGAACTGCACAGCTACTACAATGCGGAACGCGTGCTGGTGGACGACCTGCCGACCCGCATGGCGCGACTGGCCTTGTTGCTGGCAACGCGTCAGGTATTGCGTAACGGTCTGTCGTTGATTGGCGTTTCTGCACCTTTGAGGATGTAACCTGATTAGCATGCATACACATTCCAGTCATCCACTTATCCGGCAAGCCGGCGGCACCTTGCTCGGCCTGATCGTCGGCCTACTTGTCGGTCTCGGTATTGCCGTCGCTGTTGCGTTGACCATCAACAAGACTGCGTTGCCTTTTCTGAACAAGACCGGCAAGCAGGACCGGGTCGAACTGACGCCAGCGCAAGTCAGCGATCCGAACAAGCCGCTGTACGGCAGCAAGGCTGCTGCCAAGGAAGCGGCGCGCGAACTGGCCAATCCGCCTGCCGTCGATCCGGTGCCGCCGAACAGCGCCGATCCGCAAGCGGAAAAAAATGCCGCAGCAAAAGAAGCCAGCCCGCCATCCGCAGAAGAAAAAAACCGCAAGGCCGATCTGGCAAAAGCGGCCACTGCCAAGACCGAAGGCGACGACAAGTGGACCTACTTTTTGCAGGCCGGTGCCTTTCGCGCCCAACCTGATGCCGAGAGTGCGCGCGCCAAACTGGCACTACTTGGTTTTGAGGCGGGCATTACCGAAAGGATGAGCGACAATGGTACTTTCTATCGGGTGCGTATCGGTCCTTTCAGTCAACTCGATGCCATGAACCGGGCACGCAGCAAACTCACTGATAATGGTGTCGATGTCGCGGTCGTCCGTACCCCTAAAACCCCTTGAGGAGTTCTATGCGTTTCACCAAATTTATTCCCCGCCTGCTTGCCACCCTGAGTCTCGGCCTGGTCGTGGCCGGTGCGATCGCCAGTCCGGCAGCGCCACAAAACGGTGCCGAATACCGCACGCTGGAACGGGCTCAGCCGACTGACAGCGGTAACAAGGTCGAAGTCACGGAATTTTTCTGGTACTCGTGTCCGCATTGCTACGTGCTCGAGCCGACGCTGGCCGAGTGGGTCAAGAAACAGGGCGACAAGATTGACTTCAAGCGCGTCCCGATCAATTTCCGTGACACCTTCATTCCGCAGCAAAAACTGTATTACGCGCTCGAAGCGATGGGCAAAGCCGAAGACATGCAGCGCAAGGTATTCGATGCGATCCATGTCGAGCGCCAGGCCCTCGATACCGATGCCACCATCCTCGACTTTGTCGGCAAGCAGGGCATCGACAAACAGAAATTTACCGCCACCTACAACTCGTTCGGTACCGCGAGCAAGGTCAAGCGCGCACTGGTCTTGCAGGAAGCCTACAAGATCGACGGCGTGCCGACGATCGCCATTGATGGCAAGTACATCACTTCGCCTTCTATCGTCGGTACGGCGATGGGCGGACGTCAGCCCGAGCAGGTGCTGGCTACCTCGACCATGCAGGTCATGGATGCGCTGGTCGCCAAGGCAGTTGCCGAACGCGCAGCAAAAAAATAATCGGTCCCGAGCGTGTCCGGTCAGGCCCGTTGCTCGCAAGAGCGCGGGCTTTTTTTTCGGTACGCAGGTCGCCAGCCAATGGAAACAGGAGGCAACATGATCCCCCGACAGACACGCATCGATGCCGTTGGCGTGACGCATCCGGTAGTCGACTTTGCGCATGCGCCGCGCATCGTCTCGCTGGTGCCATCGATTACCGAACTACTCTGTGACCTCGGTCTGGCACCGTGGATAGTCGGTCGTACCGGCTTCTGCATTCATCCTGCCGCTCTGGTGAAATCGATCGCCAAAGTTGGCGGCACCAAGGATGTCAACATCGGCAAACTGCGCGCACTGGCACCGACCCATCTGATCGTCAACATTGATGAAAACGAAAAGCCGACCGTCGACGCGCTGGCCAGTTTCGTGCCACACGTGATCGTCACGCATCCGCTGGGACCACGCGACAATTTGGTGTTGTATCGATTACTGGGGAGTATTTTTGATCGCAACGAGGCGGCTGAATTACTTTGCACGCAATTCAATTGCGCGTTATCAGCGCTGCGCGAAGGACGACCTCAGAGGGTACTGTATTGCATCTGGAAAGATCCGTGGATGACCGTCACGCGCGACACCTACATCGCGCGCATGCTCGAACAGATTGGCTGGCAACAGTGGTCGGCGCAGCCGGAGCCTGCAAGCGCACGCTATCCGGTTTTTTCCTGGTCAGACCAATTGGTTCGCGAGATCGACATGGTGTTGCTGTCGAGCGAGCCGTACCGGTTCACCGAAGCGCATGTCGACAGTCTGGAGCTACAGATTGGCAAGCCGGTGTTGCTGGTTGATGGCGAGATGCTGTCGTGGTACGGCAGTCGCGCCATCGCCGGCTTGCATTACCTTAATCAGCTTCGACAGCAAGCCTGATCAGGCAGGGCCAGTTCAGGTAGGCCGGTTGATCCGGACCAGCAAGCGGACGATTTCGCGTGCGATCCCGCGATGCGTCTCGTCGAGTCGCTGCAGGTCGGCGATCAGCTTGACATCGGCTGATTCAAAGCGCGCACTCGGGTCGGCAGTTTCGCCGTTGACCGTCTCGCCGCCGCCGAAGCGCAGCCACTCGGCTGGTACGCCCAGCCACTGTGCCAGCGTCCGCAATTTTTCTTGCGTCGGGATTGCCTCGCCGCCCAGCCATTTGCGTGCCGCATGCACGGTGATGGGACCGCCGGTGAACCGGACATTGAATTCGCGGGCAAGCTGCGTTGGACTGTCCGGTGAGTAGTCGGCATTGCGCAACGCAAGCTGCAAGCGCTCGCTAAAGTCTTCTCGTTCTATAGATGCTTTCATTGACGCGAGCTATTCCATGTCGGTGGTATCAGCCAGTCTCTGGTAACCAGGAACTATTTATGACTGATAACTTGAGTTTTCGGGCCCGAAAGACTATTGCCAGTCGGGTTGATTCGCCTTGTACTACGACAAATAAAATGTGGGTTCCGGTAACCTTCCTATGGAGTTTAGGTTGCGAAGAGTCCCCATGCAAGTGAATGTCAGTCTTCTATGTTCGATAGCGAACATATAGTAAATCATTCGCAGCGATTTGCCAGAAATATGTTCGTAGGACAATGAATGGACGAATGAGTTCAAGGCGCATTTTCAACCAGCCCGCGTGGCCCTGAAGCAGAGCCCTTTTTTCCGGCACATGATCGGTCGTTGAACTACTTCGAGGTTGCTTTAAAAAATTAACCGGAAGTAATGAGATAATCAGCTTCGATGGGAAATTTTTGTCAACAGTCTGTTTTAACTGGCGTTAGACTGAGGGCACCTATCCCAGAGACAGATTTTTTTCCGATGAGACCACGCAGCCGACGGACACCCCATTTTGCTCAGTTCAGAACCACTCAAAAAAAACAGTAACGTCAACCGTCTTCTGGCTGGATTAACCCGGCGCGATCGTGACCAGGTTCTTGCTGTCTGCACGCGCGTCTCGCTGACCAGCGGGATGATCCTGGCGGAACCGGGTCAGCCTATGGCGCAAGTATATTTTCCTATCGATTGCACGATCTGCCTGACCACGCCGACCGAGGACGGTACACAGCTGGGTGTCAGCCTGATCGGGCACGAGGGCATGCTCGGCAGCACGCTCACGACGGGCATCGCATCGCTGCAAGTGCAGGCCTCTGTCCAGGAGGGGGGCGATGCCTGGCGCATCAGTCGCAACAAATTCCTGCTGCTGCTGGAAGCGTTACCCCTGCTCAGGCGCCGTGTGTCGAGTTACCTGCATTTGACGCTCGATTACCTGATCCGCAAATCGGCTTGCTGCCAATTCCATTTGCTCGAGGCCCGTCTCGCGTACTGGCTCCTGATGGTGCACGACCGCGTCGACGAGGACGCCTTCGAGCTGACCCACAAGATGCTGGCCGACCTGCTCGGCGTGCGCCGCGTCGGGATCACGCTTGCGGCCCGGGCCTTGCAGTCGCGCGGGCTGATCAGTTACCGACGAGGCACGATCACGATCCTCGATCGTGATGGCGTGATCGCCGCCGCATGTACCTGCTACGGCGTGACTGAAACATCTTACGAGCGCTTGCTTGGCTAGGGGTTGGTTGGCGCACCATCACCGTCAGTGCTTACAAATCGCATCACACCGTCGGCTCCGGTGACGCGCCGCACCACCCCGTCGAACCACAGCAAATGCAAATGCGCCAACGCTTCGCCCAGCGCGAACGTCAGTTGATGGGCGTCCAGCGCACGCGGAAACATCACCGGTACGATGCTTGCCGCCGATTGCGGCGTGACACAGGCCTCGCGTACTTCGGCCAGACGCGCAGCGTGATGCTCATTGAGCTGACCGATGCGCACATGCAGACCGCGAAACGGTTTTCCATGCGACGGTAGCACCAGCACGCTGTCCGGTAGATCGGCATACTTTGCCAGCGAATCAAGAAATTGCCGGACCGGATTGGCTTCCGGCTCGATCGCAAACACAGAGACATTGGTTGATATGCGCGGCAGCACCATGTCGCCGGCAATGAGCACGTCCAGCGTGGCGCAATACAGCGACGCATGTTCCGGCGAGTGGCCGAAGCCGGTAATGACACGCCAGGCCCGTCCGCCAATCGTGACGTCGTGGCCGTCCTGCAGACGCACGTAGGAAGCCGGCATGCCGGGCACCAGCGTCGGGTAATAGCTCTTGCGTTCGCCCAGCGTGGCCAGCAGCGCGGCATCGGTCAGGCCATGACGCTGAAAATGCGGCAGCGCCGCGGTGCCGTCGACACCTGGCAAACTGGCCGACATCATGCGCGCAAAACCATACTCGCCTGCCGTCATCCAGAGTGGTGCCTGCCAGCGCGTGCAGAGCCAGTCGGCCAGACCGACGTGGTCGGGATGACAGTGCGTGGCAATGACGCGCCGGATTGGCAGGTCGTCCAGGCCGTTCGCAAAAATGGTTTCCCACGCCGCGCGCGTGGCGTCATTGGCAACGCCGCAATCGATGGCAGTCCAGCCGTCCACCGGGCCGTGTTCGCTATCGAACACATCCTTCAGCAGCCACAAATTGATATGGTTCAGTGCGAACGGCAAGCCCATGCGCAACCACATGACGCCGGGGGCGACCTCAAGCAGGCTGGCGTCGGCCGGCAAGGTGTCGCCGAACGGATAATCGAGCTGGGATTCGAGCAGATTCATGGCGGGCTTTTCGGTAAAGGGTACGCACAGGCGGGACGTCTGCGCCTACAATGATTGACGTTAACGTAAAGCAGATTCTAAACGCATGTCTACCTATACCATTACCGAGCTGTCCCGTGAATTTGATATCACGCCACGAGCGATCCGTTTTTACGAAGACCAGGGCTTGCTCAGTCCTAGTCGTGAAGGTGCCAGCGGACGGGTGCGGGTCTACAGCGCCCGTGAACGCACCCGCCTCAAACTGACATTGCGCGGCAAGCGACTCGGTCTGACGCTGTCCGAAATCAAGATCCTGGTCGACATGTACGAATCGCCGCGCGACACCATCGCCCAGATGAAGCACTTCATGGAAGTACTCGGCCAGCACCGGCTGACACTCGAAATGCAGCGGGAAGACATCGACATCACGCTCGCCGAAATCAGCGCGCACGAAGCGCAATGCCGCAAATTGCTGGACGGGCGAACAACCAAAAAAGAGCGTGCCCGGACAGCCGCCAGTACCAAGTCAGCCTGATTGAATTGACGTTTACGTTAACGTCAATTAAAGATATGATTCCTTACCCTTTTAATCCGATTCCGATCACCCGAGGATGCCATGCTCCACCTGCCCGGCTTGACGTTTGACCACGGCGAAGACATCGCCGCGCTGCGCGACACCATCTCCCAGTTTGCCGCCGCCGAGATCGCCCCGCGCGCTGGCGAGATCGACCGCACGGACCAGTTTCCGATGGACCTGTGGCGCAAGATGGGTGAGCTCGGCGTGCTCGGCATCACGGTCGGCGAAGAATACGGCGGCACCGGCATGGGCTATCTCGCGCACATCATTGCGATGGAAGAGATCTCGCGCGCTTCGGCGTCGGTGGGCTTGTCGTACGGCGCGCATTCCAACCTGTGCGTGAACCAGATCAAGCGCAACGGCAGCGACGAACAGAAGGCCAGGTATTTGCCGAAACTGGTCAGTGGCGAGTACATCGGTGCGCTGGCCATGTCGGAGCCGAACGCCGGTTCTGACGTCGTGAGCATGAAGCTGCGCGCCGATTGGAAGGGTGATCGCTGGGTCCTCAATGGCACCAAGATGTGGATCACCAATGGTCCCGATGCCGACGTGCTGGTGGTCTACGCCAAGAGCGACCTGGAAGCCGGTGCCCGTGGCATGACTGCCTTTCTGATCGAAAAAAACTTCAAGGGATTTAGCGTCGCGCAAAAACTCGACAAGCTCGGCATGCGCGGTTCGCATACCGGCGAACTGGTATTTCGCGATTGCGAAGTACCGCCCGAGAATATCCTCGGTGGGTTGGGCAAGGGCGTCAATGTACTGATGTCGGGTCTCGACTACGAGCGCTCCGTGTTGTCGGGCGGACCACTCGGGATCATGCAGGCGTGCATGGATGTGGTGGTGCCCTACGTGCACGAGCGCAAGCAGTTTGGTCAGGCTATCGGCGAATTCCAGCTGATGCAGGGCAAGCTGGCCGATATGTATTCGACGATGATGGCGTGCAAGGCCTATGTCTACGCAGTTGGCCAGGCCTGCGATCGGGCGACCTCTCCGGAAGCCGTGCGGGCGTTGCGCAAAGATGCGGCGGGGGCGATCCTGTATTCGGCCGAGAAGGCGACCTGGATGGCGGGGGAGACGATTCAGGCGCTGGGTGGCAACGGGTATATCAATGAGTATCCGGCGGGGCGCTTGTGGCGGGATGCGAAGTTGTATGAGATTGGGGCGGGTACGAGCGAGATTCGGCGGATGCTGATCGGGCGTGAGTTGTTTAACGAGACGCGGTAGGGGTTGGGTTGATGATGTCGTTTGGGGTGCTCCGGTTCGCTTTATCTTGCGGTCGCAAACCTCCATCGGTAGCAACCAGGGTCAGTGTTTTTTTTCGCAGGCTTTATTGCGAAAATTACACTGACCCTGCTTGCGGATTACGGAGCGCTTGCCATTCAATTTCCGTGCCGGGGTTGCTGATTCTTGATGTGCTTCGCCACGACCAAGCCGGGGGCGGCCCGGCAGCCGGTCACTTCTTTTTGCTTCGCCAAAAAGAAGTAACCAAGAAAAAGGCGACCGCGAGGCGGCTGCCCTGCGGGTTCCCAAAAGCCGGAGCCAGTCAGGGGGAGTGCCGCAAACTCGCTTCGCTCAGACATGCGTCACTCTTTTTCCCCTGCCTGACTCCGACTTTTGGCAGCTGCCTCAATGCGGAACAGGTCAACGGCCAGATCAACAGCAACTTCAACAGCAACTTCAACAGCAACTTCAACAGCAACAGCAACTTCAACAGCAACAGCAACTTCAACCGCATCATTAATCAACTACTCTCATGGCTTGCCTTTTCAGGACGTCGCCAATCCCCACCGCTAGCAACCAGGGTCAGAGTTTTTTTTCGCAGGCCTTATCGCGAAAATTACTTTGACCCTGCTTGCGGATTGCGGAGCACTTGCCATCCAGTTTCCGTGCTGGAGCTGCTGATTCAGCTGCTGCTTCGTCATGACCAAGCCGGGAGCGGCCCGGCCGTCTCCGGCTTGGTCGTGGCGGAGTGCAAACCGTTTCAGTTGCCGCAGACAGTGCATCCGGTGCAATGCCCTGCGGTTATTGCACCCTACGAATTGGGACCACGAAGCCTTGGCCGCGCACGAACTCGACCCGCACTCCACTCTGCACGGCGCTACACTACCCTCCCGGCCTGTGCCCCTCGGAGTCTGACATGACTGTTGCTTTCCCCAAGCTGCTTTCGTCGCAAATCGCGTTCGATATTGCCCGCACCATCCTCGATGGGTTCGACAAGCATTACCGCTTGTTTCGTGCCACCAGCGAGGATGCGAAGCGCCATTTTGAACATAGTGCATGGCAGTTGCAGCAGTCCTGTCTGCGTGAGCGCATTGCGTTTTATGACAAGCGGGTGGGTGAGTGCGTCACCGTGCTGGAAGACGAATACGAGACTGAGGAATTGACCGACGCGGTCTGGCGCGAGGTCAAGCTGCATTACATCGGTTTGCTGACCGATCACAAGCAACCCGAGTTGGCCGAAACATTTTTCAATACGGTCTGCTGCAAAATCCTGCACCGCACTTATTTCCATAACGATTTCATTTTCGTGCGCCCCGTCATTTCGACTGAGTACATCGAAACCAATGATCCGGCACCGACCTACCGCGTGTATTACCCGGCCACCGATGGCTTGCATCAGACCATCCGGCGTATCGCCGAGGATTTCCAGCTGGCTTGTCCGTTTGCCGATCTGGATCGTGATGTCCGGCTGGTCGAAGCGCGCTTCAAAGCCGTGTTCGGCGAAGAAAAGTCGGAGCCGAACCGGCAGATCCAGGTATTGGCCAGCCTGTTCTTTCGCAACAAGGGCGCGTACATCGTCGGCCGGGGCATCAACGGCAATCGCGAAACCCCGTTCGTCGTGCCTATCCTGCATAACCGCAAGGGCGAGCTGATACTCGATACGGTGCTGTTCGATACCGGCCTGATCACCGTGCTGTTTTCATTTACGCGGGCGTATTTCATGGTCGACATGGAGGTGCCGTCCGGCTATGTGCAATTCATCCGGACCATGCTGCCCAAAAAACCGCGCAGCGAAATCTACACGATGCTGGGTTTGCAAAAACACGGCAAATCCCTGTTCTATCGCGATTACCTGCACCACTTGCGGCATTCGTCAGACCGCATCGAAATCGCGCCCGGTATCAAGGGACTGGTGATGGTGGTGTTTGCGCTGCCGTCGTTCCCGTACGTGTTCAAGGTCATCAAGGATGCGTTCCCGCCACCAAAGGAAACTACCCCGGCGCTGGTGCGTGAAAAATACGTGCTGGTCAAAAACCATGACCGCGTCGGCCGCATGGCCGATACGCTCGAATACTCGAACGTGGCGTTTCCGCGCGCACGCTTCGATGATGAATTGCTGGCTGAATTGAAACTCGTTGCGCCCTCGCTAGTCGAAGAAGAATCCGGCCAGGTCATCATTCGTCATCTGTACATCGAGCGCCGCATGATCCCGCTCAATATCTGGTTGTCGAATGCGGAAAAAGAAGGCAACGAAGCCGCCATCGAACACGGCGTACTGGAATACGGCAATGCGATCAAGGAACTGGTCCGGGCCAACATCTTCCCGGGCGACATGCTGTATAAAAATTTCGGTGTCACCAAGCACGGTCGCGTGGTGTTTTACGACTACGACGAAATCGAATACATCACCGATTGCGTCTTTCGCACCATCCCGCAACCGCGCAATGAAGAAGACGAACTGTCGGCCGAGCCGTGGTATCCGATTGGCCGCCATGACGTGTTCCCGGAGCAGTTCGGCACCTTCTTGCTGGGCAATCCGACGGTACGCAAATATTTCATGAAGCACCATGCCGACCTGCTCAGCGCCGCGTACTGGCAAGGCTACAAGCAGCGCATTCTCGATGGCCATTTCGACGATGTGTTCCCGTATCCGCAGGAATGCCGCTTCAGCTACAAACCGCATCATGAGCGACCGCTTAACGAGCAACCGATTATCGAGCAATTAAATCGCGTGCAACCGAATCAAGAGCAACCGAATCAAGAGCAACCGAATCAAGAGCAACCCAATCACATCATCCCCGCAGCAACCGCTGCCTGAACAGGAGAATACCTATGTCCAACGTCCTACTCGATCCTATCGTCATCGTCGGTGCCGCCCGCACTCCACTGGGTGCTTTCCAGGGCGATTTCTCGGCGCTGTCAGCCAGCGAACTCGGTGCCGTCGCGATCCGCGCTGCGGTCGAGCGTGCCGGTATCGATCCGGCACTGGTCAACGACGTCCTGTTCGGCAATTGCCTGATGGCCGGCCAGGGGCAGGCACCGGCACGGCAAGCCGCGATCAAGGCCGGTATTCCGGTTTCCGCGGGTGCGGTCACGATGTCGAAGATGTGTGGCTCGGCAATGCAGGCCACCATGTTCGGGGTCGATTCGCTGCTGGCCGGTACCAATGATGTCGTCGTCAGCGGCGGCATGGAATCGATGACCAACGCGCCGTACCTGATCCCGAAGGCGCGCGGCGGTTACCGCATCGGCCACGGCATGATGTACGACCACATGATGCTCGACGGCCTCGAAGACGCCTACGAAAAAGGTCGCTCGATGGGCACCTTCGCCGAAGAGTGCGTCGACAAATACGCGTTCACCCGCGAAGAGCAGGATGCCTTCGCCATCACCTCCGTTACACGGGCACAGGCCGCTGCCGCCGATGGCTCGTTCGATTGGGAAATCGCGCCGGTCACCGTCGCGGGTCGCAACGGTGACATCGTCATTGACAAGGATGAAGGTCCGCAAAAAGCCAAGCTCGACAAGATTCCAAAGCTCAAGGCCGCCTTCAAGAAAGACGGCACGATCACGGCGGCATCGTCGTCGTCGATCAACGATGGCGCGGCGGCGCTGGTCATGATGCGCGAATCGATGGCCAAGAAACTCGGTTGCACGCCACTTGCCCGCATCATTGGTCATAGCCGTCATTCGCAAGCACCGAACTGGTTCACCACCGCACCGGTCGGCGCGATTGAAAAGCTGCTGGTCAAGACCGGCTGGGAGCTGGCCGATGTCGACCTGTTCGAGATCAACGAAGCCTTCGCCGTCGTGCCGATGGCCGCGATGCGCGAACTCGATATCCCGCACAGCAAGATCAACATCCACGGCGGTGCCTGCGCACTGGGTCATCCGATCGGTGCCTCGGGTGCCCGCATCATCGTCACGCTGATGGGTGCGCTGAAAAAAACCGGCGGCAAGCGCGGCATTGCCACGCTGTGCATTGGTGGCGGCGAAGGCACCGCAGTCGCGATCGAGATGGTATGAGCGCGCAGACAGCACTGATCATCGGTGCCTCGCGCGGCATCGGATTTGAACTGGCGCGTCAGTACCGTGCCGATGGCTGGCGCGTGCTGGCCAGCGTACGCCAGCCGGCCGATGCGGCCGCGCTGGAAGCACTTGGTTGCGAAGTCCTGCAGCTCGACCTCGACAATGCCGCGCAATGCATCGCGCTCGGCAAACAACTGGAGGCCGAACAGCTCGACATCGCGCTGCTCAACGCCGGTGTCTACGGCCCGCAAACCAGCGCACCAACCACGCCGAGTGCCGACGAGTTTGATACCGTCATGCATGCCAACGTACTTGGCGCGATGCGCCTGTTGCCACTGCTCGGACCGATCGTGGCCCGTTCCGGCGGACGGCTGGCCGTGACCTCGTCGTCGATGGGATCGATCAGCCTGCGCAGCAACACCAGCGGCTGGCTGTACCGCGCCAGCAAGGCGGCACTCAACTCGCTGCTGGTCGATGCGTCGCTGAGTTATGCCCCGGCGATTTGCGTCGCACTGCATCCGGGCTGGGTACGCACCGCGATGGGTGGTGATGGTGCCGACCTCGATGTCTCCGAGAGCGCCGCCGGCATTCGCAGCACGCTGGCCGGTCTGACGGCCGCTGGCAACGGACATTTTTTCAATTACAACGGTACACCACTGATCTGGTAGCACCGGACCGGAGACCCCATGCAACTGAGTCCTGAACACGAGATGATCCGCGATGCCCTGCGCAGTTTTGCGCAGGAGCGCCTCGTTCCCAATGCGGCACGCTGGGACAAGGAACACCATTTTCCGCAAGACGAACTGCGTGGCCTGGCTGCGCTCGGTGCGTATGGTGTCGCGGTGCCGGAAGCACTCGGTGGCGCGGGTCTGGATTACCTTGCGCTGGCGCTGGTGATCGAGGAAATCGCCGCCGGTGATGGCGGTACCTCGACCGTTATCTCGGTCAACAATTGTCCGGTTTGCAGCATCGCGATGATGTACGCGAATCCGGCGCAACAGCAGCAATGGCTGCGTCCGCTGGCACAAGGAACCATGCTCGGCGCGTTCTGCCTGACCGAGCCGCATGCCGGCAGCGATGCGTCCAGCTTGCTGACCACGGCGGTGCGCGAGGGTGACGAGTATGTGATCGACGGCACCAAGCAATTCATCACCAGTGGCAAGCATGCCGATGTCGCCATCGTGCTGGCGGTCACCGACAAGGCCGCCGGCAAGCGTGGCATCAGCGCGTTCTGGGTGCCGACTACCACGACCGGTTATGTCGTCACCCGGCTCGAAGACAAGCTCGGCCAGCACTCGTCCGACACCGCGTCCATCCTGTTCGACAATTGCCGCATTCCCGCCGCCAACCTGATCGGCGACGAAGGGCAAGGCTACCGGATTGCCTTGTCAGGACTCGAAGGCGGGCGCATCGGCATTGCCGCGCAAGCCGTCGGCATGGCGCGCGCGGCGTTCGATGCGGCGCTGGCGTATGCAAAGGACCGCAGCAGTTTTGGCAAGACGATTTACGAACATCAGGCCGTGCAATTCAAGCTGGCCGACATGGCCACCCAACTCGAAGCAGCACGCCAATTAACGTGGCACGCCGCCAGCCTGAAAGATGCCGGCGTGCCGTGTCTGAAAGAGGCAGCGATGGCCAAGCTGTTCGCCAGCGAAATGGCCGAGCGGGTCTGTTCGGATGCGATCCAGATTCATGGCGGCTATGGCTACGTCAGCGATTTTCCGGTGGAGCGGATTTACCGCGATGTGCGGGTTTGCCAGATTTACGAAGGCACCAGCGATATCCAGAA
This sequence comes from Actimicrobium sp. CCI2.3, assembly GCF_035019065.1. Taxonomy (NCBI): domain Bacteria; kingdom Pseudomonadati; phylum Pseudomonadota; class Betaproteobacteria; order Burkholderiales; family Oxalobacteraceae; genus Actimicrobium; species Actimicrobium sp. CCI2.3. The sequence goes on from NZ_JASJWR010000015.1 coordinate 81,914, forward strand.
GATCCTGATTGGCCGGGCGCTGGCGTGAGCACACCATTCACCAGGACCGCGCCATGACCAAACCAGCACCCTGTCCCTGCGGCGGCACCGACTACGCAACCTGTTGCGGGCCGATTCTGGCCGGTACGCCAGCGGCCAGCGCCGAGCAGTTGATGCGCTCGCGCTACACCGCCTATACCCGACACGACGACGCCTACATTGCCGCAACGTGGGCCGCACGCACACGTCCTGCAGCGCTCGAGGTCGCCGACGACAGCACCAAGTGGCTGGGACTCGAGATCCGCCACACCAGCACCGATGGCGACACCGCCATCGTCGAATTCATCGCCCGCTACAAGATCAACGGCCGCGCCCAGCGCCTGCACGAAGTCAGTCGCTTCGTGCGCGAACAGGGCTACTGGTTTTATGTGGATGGCAGTTTTCCGGAAAGTACCCGCACACCATGATCCTCGAATCAAAACTCAATCCTCGCGCTGATGATTTCAAGGCCAATGCCGCCGCCATCCAGTCCGTCGTTGATGACCTCAAGCGCACCGTCGAACAGATCGCCCTGGGTGGCAGCGACGATGCCCGCGCCAAACACGTCGGGCGCGGCAAATTGCTGCCGCGCGACCGCGTGATGATGCTGCTCGATCCCGGCACGCCGTTCCTCGAATTTTCGCAACTGGCCGCGCACAATGTCTACGACAACGTCGCCCCATCGGCTGGCATCATCACCGGCATCGGCCGCGTCTCGGGCCTCGAATGCGTGATTGTCTGTAACGATGCCACCGTCAAGGGTGGCACCTATTACCCGCTGACCGTCAAGAAGCATTTGCGCGCACAAGAGGTCGCCGACCAGAACAACTTGCCTTGCATTTATCTGGTCGACAGCGGCGGTGCCAACTTGCCGAATCAGGACGATGTCTTTCCGGATCGCGACCATTTCGGCCGCATCTTTTTTAATCAGGCCACGCTGTCGGCCAAGGGCATCCCGCAAGTCGCGGTGGTCATGGGATCGTGCACCGCCGGCGGTGCGTACGTGCCGGCGATGAGCGATGAATCCATCATCGTCAAGAACCAGGGCACGATTTTTCTGGGTGGCCCGCCGCTGGTCAAGGCCGCCACCGGCGAAGTCGTCAGTGCTGAAGACCTTGGCGGCGGCGACGTCCATACGCGCTTGTCCGGCGTGGTCGACCACCTCGCGCAAAACGACCTGCATGCGCTGTCTCTGGCGCGCACCATCGTCTCCAACCTGAACCGCCGCAAGCCCGAGCAACTGGCCCTGCGCGAGAGCATCGAACCGAAGTATCCGGCCGAAGAATTGTATGGCGTGATCCCGCTCGATACCCGCAAGCCATTCGACATCAACGAAGTCATTGCCCGCATCGTCGATGGCAGCGAGTTCGACGAATTCAAGGCGCGTTACGGCACCACGCTGGTCTGCGGTTTCGCGCACATCCACGGCATGCCGGTCGGGATCATCGCCAACAACGGCATCCTGTTTTCGGAGTCGGCTTTAAAGGGCACGCACTTCATTGAACTGTGCTGCCAGCGCAAGATCCCGCTAGTCTTTTTGCAGAACATCACCGGCTTCATGGTCGGTCGCAAATACGAAAACGAAGGCATCGCCCGCAATGGCGCGAAGATGGTCACCGCCGTCGCGACGGCTGCGGTGCCCAAGTTCACCGTCATCATCGGCGGCAGTTTTGGTGCCGGCAATTACGGCATGTGCGGTCGTGCTTTCTCGCCGCGCTTTTTGTGGATGTGGCCGAACGCGCGCATCTCGGTAATGGGTGGCGATCAGGCTGCCAGCGTCTTGGCCACCGTCAAGCGCGATGGCATCGAAGGCAAAGGGGGCCGCTGGAGCGCCGCCGAAGAAGAGGCCTTCAAGCAGCCGATTCGCGAGCAGTACGAGCAGCAGGGCCACCCGTATTACGCCTCGGCGCGCTTGTGGGATGACGGTGTCATCGACCCGGCCGACACCCGCAAGGTGCTGGCGCTGGGCCTGAGCGCGGCGCTCAATGCGCCGATTGCCGAGACCAAATTCGGCGTGTTCCGGATGTGATGATGATGACCTACTCAACCCTCACTCTGCATCACGCCGCTGGTGTCGCCACGGTCACGCTGAACCGTCCCGAGGTACGCAATGCTTTCAACGAAACCAGCATCGCCGAACTGACCACGGTGTTCGCCGCGCTCGGTACCGATGAGACGGTGCGCGCCATCGTGCTCGCTGCCGAAGGCGTCGCGTTCTGCGCCGGTGCCGACCTGAACTGGATGAAGCAGATGTCCACTTACAGCGATGCCGACAACCTCGCCGATGCAGGGCGACTCGCGATCATGTTGCGCACAATTTACTTGTGTCCCAAGCCGGTGGTGGCCAGCGTGCAGGGCGATTGCTATGCCGGTGGCATGGGGCTGGTGGCGGTTTGCGACATCGCGGTCGCGGCCGATCACGCGCAATTCTGTTTGTCCGAAGTGAAGCTTGGCCTGATCCCGGCGACGATTTCTCCGTACGTGATCAAGGCCATGGGCGACAATGCGGCACGGCGTTATTTTTTGACCGCCGAACGGTTCGACGCAGCCGATGCACTGCGCATCGGTTTCGTTGCACAATCGGTCCCGGCAGCGACGCTAGCGGCCAGCGTTGCTGGCATCGTCAAGGCACTGGTTTCGGCCAGTCCGGACGCGGTGCGCGAAGCCAAGCGACTGGTGCGCGATATCGCCGGCGCACCGATCACCGACGCGCTCATTGCCGATACGGCAGAGCGCATCGCGATGGTCCGCGCATCGACCCAGGGACGCGAAGGCGTCCAGTCCTTTCTCGAGAAACGCAAGCCAGCCTGGCTGACTTGAGCTCACCCATTTACTTACCAGGATTTTCTTCATGACATCACAGACCATTGCATTTCAAGCTGCCACGCCGGCCATTGTTGCCACCGCCTGGCCGGTCGACGACGTGCTCGCGCTGTTCAACTTGCCGTTCAACGAACTGCTGTTCCGGGCCCAGCAAGTCCACCGCGAACACTTCGATCCGACCGAAGTCGAACTGGCCACGCTGCTGTCGATCAAGACCGGCGGTTGCCCGGAAGATTGCGGCTACTGCCCGCAAGCAGCGCGTTACGACACCGGCGTGACCGCGCAAAAAATCCTGCCGCTGGCCACCGTGCTGGAAGCCGCACGTCAGGCCAAGGCCCACGGCGCGACGCGCTTTTGCATGGGTGCCGCGTGGCGCGAACCAAAGGACCGCGACCTCGAGCAGGTCGAAGAAATGGTCCGCGAAGTCAAGGCGCTGGGTCTGGAAACTTGCGCCACGCTGGGCATGCTCGGCGTCGGTCAGGCTGAAAAACTCAAGGAAGCCGGCCTCGATTACTACAACCACAATCTCGACACCGCGCCTGAGTTTTACAGCAACGTGATCTCGACGCGCGATTACCAGCACCGTCTTGACACGCTCGGTCGCGTGCGCGGTGCCGGTATCAAGGTCTGCTGCGGCGGTATCGTCGGCATGGGCGAATCGCGCCTGCAACGCGCCGGGTTAGTCGCGCAACTGGCCAACCTCACGCCGTATCCCGAATCAGTGCCGGTGAACCATCTGGTGCAGGTCGAAGGCACGCCGCTGTTTGGTAGCGAGGCATTGGACCCGCTCGAATTCGTGCGCACGATTGCGGTTGCGCGAATCACGATGCCGACTGCACGGGTGCGCTTGTCGGCTGGACGTCGGCAAATGGGCGAAGCGGTGCAGGCGATGTGTTTTCTGGCCGGCGCGAATTCGATTTTTTATGGCGACAAATTGCTCACGACCGGCAATCCGGAAGTCGAAGAAGACCAGGCTTTATTGGCCAAGCTCGGCATGCGGACGCGGGCGACCAAGATCGAAGCCGAAGGGTGTCATTGATTTAACAGGAGAGTGCCGGCGTTGACGACCGCCGTCAGTACACGCGGTGCAATGCCCTACGGTTATTGCACCCTACGAAAATTCGGATCGACGCCCGCCCAACCGTAGGGTGCGATAACCGAAGGGCATTGCACCGAGCGCATCAAAAAATGGACAACGAAGCGCGACCCACGCGCAAGAATAACCACAACAAAGAGACCACCATGTTCACCAAAATCCTGATCGCCAATCGCGGCGAAATTGCTTGCCGGGTTGCTGCCAGCGCCCGTCGGCTCGGTATCAAGACCGTCGCGGTCTATTCCGATGCCGATGCCAGTGCGCGCCATGTCGCCCTGTGCGACGAAGCGGTCAGGATCGGTTCTGCCGAAGCAAAGGACAGCTACCTGCGTGCCGACAAGATCATTGCCGTCGCGCTCGCCACCGGTGCGCAGGCAATCCATCCGGGCTACGGTTTCCTGTCCGAAAACGCCGGTTTCGCCGATGCCTGCGCTGCCGCCGGGCTGGTCTTCATCGGCCCGCCGGCTTCGGCCATCCGCGCGATGGGCAGCAAGTCTGCCGCCAAGGAATTGATGAGCAAGGCCGGCGTGCCGCTGGTGCCCGGTTATCACGGCGAGAATCAGGACGCCGGTTTCCTGCGTCACGAAGCCGATCAGATCGGTTATCCGGTGCTGCTCAAAGCCAGCGCCGGCGGTGGCGGCAAGGGTATGCGTATCGTCGAAGCCAGTGCGGACTTTATCGCCGCGCTGGCATCGTGCAAGCGCGAGGCGATCAACAGTTTTGGTGACGACAAAGTGCTGGTCGAAAAATACCTGAGCGCGCCGCGCCACATCGAAATCCAGGTCTTCGCTGACACGCAAGGCGACTGCGTCTACCTGTTTGAACGCGATTGCTCGGTGCAGCGCCGCCATCAGAAAGTACTCGAAGAAGCACCCGCGCCGGGCATGACGCTGGCCCGCCGCAGCGCGATGGGCGAGGCCGCGATCGCAGCGGCCAAGGCGGTCAGTTATGTCGGTGCGGGTACCGTCGAATTCATTGCCAATCAGGATGGCTCGTTCTATTTCATGGAAATGAATACCCGCCTGCAGGTCGAGCATCCGGTAACCGAAATGATCACCGGCCTGGATCTGGTCGAATGGCAATTGCGGGTCGCGGCGGGTCAGCCGCTGCCACTGCGGCAAGAGCAGTTGAAGATCAATGGCCATGCACTCGAAGCGCGCATCTATGCCGAAAATCCGGAGAAGGGTTTCCTGCCGTCGATCGGCACGCTGCGCCATCTTGCGACGCCGGTGGCGATCAGCTTCAGTACGCCGATTGACCTGCACGAACACAGCGTCATCCGCATCGACAGCGGCGTACGCGAAGGCGATGCGATCTCGCCGTTTTATGATCCGATGATTGCCAAGCTGATCGTCTGGGGCAAGGACCGTGATGCGGCGCTGCGCCAGATGAGCGACGCGCTGTCGCAATACCGGATCGTGGGCCTGTCGTCGAATATCGGCTTCCTGAAACGGTTGGTCGAGAGTGCCCCGTTCGCCGGTGCGCAGCTCGATACCGGGCTGATCGAACACAATCAGGCGGCGCTGTTTCCGCCGCCGCTGCCGGCGAGTTTGCCGGTGCTGGCGCTGGCCGCCGCGGCGTTGCTGCAATCAGAACAATCCATTGAAGCCAGCCCGTGGGCCAGCACCGATGGCTGGCGCATGAACGTGCCGTTGCAACGCACGCTGGATTTTTCGGATGAGGCAGGTGCCTATCCATTGCGTGCAATTTACTTGCGTGATGGCTATCAGCTCGGTCTCGGTGACGCGACCACTATGATGAAAGTCCTGCGCCACGACGGCAACGCGATCACGCTGCACCTCGGCGAGCAGACCGTGCGCGGTACTGTCGTGCGCGATGGCGAGCAGCTGCATGTGTATCTTGATGGCCAGCACACGGCGCTGATATGGACCGACCCGCTCGCGCATTCGGGAGCAGCCGAAGCCGAAGGCGGACGCCTGACCGCGCCGATGCCGGGCAAGATCGTCGCGGTGCTGGTCGCCGCCGGTGACAGCGTCGAAAAGGGCGCGGCCATGCTGATCATGGAAGCCATGAAAATGGAACATACGATTACCGCACCGGCTGCTGGTGTGGTCGAGCAAGTGTTGTACGTCGTCGGCGACCAGGTCACGGAAGGCGCGCCGCTGTTGTCGTTCGTCATCGAATAGGGAACATCTGATGCAGATTATTTACTATGCCGACAGCGGTCCCGCCGAACAGTGGCTGACCGAGCTGCACACTGCGTTGCCGCTGGCCGATGTGCGCGTCTGGCACGAGGGCGATACCGCCCCGGCCGATTACGCGGTGGTCTGGAAACCGCCTGCGGCGATGCTGCAGGGTCGCATTGACCTGAAGGCGATTTTCAATCTGGGTGCCGGTGTCGACGCCATCCTGCAACTCGGCGACGCACTCTCGGCTGGCGTGCCGGTGGTGCGGCTTGATGATGCCGGCATGGCGGTGCAGATGGCCGACTATGTCAGCCATGCGGTCTTGCGTTATTTTCGCCGCTTCGACGAATTCGATGCGCAGGCCCGCGACCATCAATGGCGCTTCCTGAAGCCGCGCCGCAAGGAAGAATTTTCGGTCGGCATTCTTGGCATGGGCGTGCTTGGCACGCGCATTGCCGAGGCGTTGCTGTCATGCGGATTTCCGGTGCGCGGCTGGAGTCGCAGCCGCAAGGAAATTGCCGGTGTGCAGTCGCATGCCGGTGCCGACGAGCTTGCTGCTTTCCTCGCGCAATCGCAGGTGCTGGTGTGCGTATTGCCGCTCACGCCGCAGACCACCGACATCCTTGATCGCGCCACGCTGGCGATGTTGCCCAAGGGCGCGTACCTGATCAATGTCGCGCGCGGCGCGCAGTTGGTCGAGCAGGATTTGCTGGACCTGCTCGACGAAGGTCATCTGGGTGGCGCGACGCTTGATGTGTTCCGGGAAGAACCGCTGCCGTCCGATCACCCGTTCTGGAACCAGCCGCGCATCACGATCACGCCGCATATTTCCGCGCTGACCCTGCGTGGCGACAGCGTGCGGCAGATCGCCGCCAAGATCAAACAGATGGAGCGTGGCCAGCCGGTTGCCGGTCTGGTTGATCGCACGAAAGGATACTGACATGACTCTGCCCACCCACGTCAAACTTGTCGAAGTCGGCCCGCGCGACGGCCTCCAGAACGAGGCGCAAATCATTTCCGCCGAGATCAAGATCGCGCTGGTCGACCGGCTTACCCAAGCCGGGTTTCGCAATATCGAAGCGGCCTCGTTCGTCTCGCCAAAATGGGTGCCGCAAATGGCCACCTCGGCCGACGTGATGGCGCAGATCGTGCGCGGCGACGGCGTGGTGTATTCGGCGCTGACGCCGAACAGGCAGGGATTCGATGCCGCACTGCTGGTGCGGGCTGACGAAGTCGTGATCTTTGCGTCGGCCTCCGAAGCCTTCTCGCAAAAGAATATCAATTGCTCGATCGCCGAGTCGATAGAGCGGTTTCGCCCGGTTGCTGCGGCGGCCAAACAGAACGGCATGCGTCTGCGCGGCAGCATCAGTTGCACGATGGGTTGTCCGTATCAGGGCGTGGTGTCGCTCGACAGTGTTGCCGATGTAGTCGCACGGATGCAGGCACTGGGCTGCGATGAAATCGACATTGCCGACACCATCGGCGTGGGCACCCCGCATCAGGTACAGGCTGTCATGCAGCGCGCTGCGCAGGAGTTTCCGCTGGCGCAGTTGTCGGGACATTTTCATGACACCTACGGGCAGGCGCTGGCCAATATTTACGCCAGTCTGGAAGTCGGCGTAGCGATTTTCCACGCGTCGGTGGCCGGTTTGGGCGGCTGCCCGTACGCCAAGGGAGCGACCGGCAATGTGGCCACCGAGGACGTGCTGTACCTGATGCAGGGATTGGGGATTACCACCGGCATCGATCTGGATGCAGTGGTCGACGCCGGGCAGTTCATCTCGCAGCACCTCGGGCGCAAGGCCGTGAGCCGGGCCGGGAATGCCATTGCGGCGGCGCGGCTTCGCTAGGAGCCTGTCGGACTTAGGGAATCGAAGCGAAAAAATAGCTGGGCGAGGACAGATTTTGCCGGTTTCGCAGTGCCAATAGCGAGCTATTGGCCAAGAAAGCGGTGAAATATGGACCGTCCAGGTATTTTTGCAGCCGATTCTCCCTAAGCCCGACAGGCTCCCAGATCTGACCGCTTGGCGGAGAGCACCGGATGCGGTGTCTCCCGCCTAGCAGAAAAAAAGTGCGAGTCACTGGAACTGATCACGCCATCACACCACTCAAATCCATACCCCACTCTTAAAGTTGCAATTTGGAATTGTTTTGACAAGTTGCCGCTGACAATCATGCCTAAATACTTTGATTCCCTATCTCAGCGCCCTTGGGCCCCGTCGCCAGTCCTCGTGCGCGCCGAGCCCGAGTCCGTCCCCCGATTAGTCATTGACCAGAAAGACGCTGTCGCCGTGATCAGGAAAGACGGCGGTGCCACGCGCACCGAACAGGCACTCAGAAAAAGCAGTCATGCTTTCAATAAATTTCAGCACGCAAGCCAGACCCGTCCGATTGAAGTTGCCTTGAGCGAAACCGCGACGGACGCCAGCATCACGTTGCGCGTGGCGATCGACGCCACCAGAGAATTGCTGGACCGCTATCGGTCGTTGCCCAAGCCTGACAGCGAGGTTCGCCCGGAGCAAACGCGGCAACGGGCCGAGTTGTCCGGCCAGATCCTGAGCAGTGTCGAATTCGAGTTCGACTGCATGGATGCACTGGCGGACACACTGGACGGCTTGCAGCGTTTCGACGCCGCCAAGCTGGTCGTCGCGCGTGACATTGCCGGTCAGGCTGCCAGTCAGCAAGCCAAGCTCGGACCGTTACTGGCGCAGCGCGAGCAACAATCGGCTGCTTTCCAGGCGGCCCGTAGCAAGGATATCGAGGCAGTCCGGCAACTCATTGATTGCCGTACCCGACAACTTGTCGAAGCCCTGCACCAGACGGGAATTCTCGCGCCTGATTGAGTCCATCCGGCTCGCTTTTTCCGCGCCACGCGGCAGCAGTCATCGTACACACCGCAGTTGATCGTCCACCGGTCATGCGGCACATTTTCCTTCCTTTCTCTCCTCGCAAGGCTCCGTGATCGTGTCATCGTCGGCGAGGATGAATCCTGTCTTGCTTTGTTTCGTTGGAACTATCCGGAAAGAACGTCCACATACGTTCAACTCCGAATCCGTGCCATGTGGCACTGACGGTTATTGACAGAGGTTTTCATGGATCGAATCAAACAAGCTGTCCGCACGTTGTGTTGTTGGGGCGACGCACCAGCTTCTCCGGCTGTAGCGCAACCCGCGCCAGCGCAAGGTAGTTCCTCCCCATCGCTTTCATCGCCCGCTGCATTGTCCACTGCAACATCAAGAGGACATGCCAGACGTCAACAGATCACAGAAAACCAGGCCACGACGCCTTCGATTACTCGCACGGAGGAAGATGTTCCGGCCGGTGTAAGGCCGTCTTCGAGTGTTGCAGAGGACGAAGCCAGGTCGTTGCCTGGCTCGCCATCAACAGGGCAGGGGGCGCTGCCCCTCGATGCAGTCGTTCCGCAGTTTTCCCTCCCGTTAGCGGAACTGTCGGACCTCAATACGGCTCGGCAAGCACAAGCTGGTCGGTCTGGTTCTACGCTTTCAAGTCCGGGCCCAGCAGAGTTTTCTATTACACGTTCAAGTTCAAGTTTTAATCTAGCGCAAGATGTCGACGCTCCCGCTATCTCTGATGAGGCGGATGCAGGTCATGCGCAGAACGTTGATGCGACAGACCAAGGGTACGGGGGCAGGCCACCTCGCCAGCGTCTGCCCGTGTTGCCTGAAAATCTGGACGGTCCCTCGCGCCCGCTGGCGATGCGGCCACCACGACGCGCGCTGACGGCAGAAGATGCCAGGAGCTTGTTTAGCGTTGGGGGGCGACAATCGCCGGCTCTCGCTTTCTTGCCGCCAGCAATCAGCAGGTCGCATGGAGGCATTTTTTCTGCCGAGCCTGTTATTCCTGCCGTGGGCCGGGTACCTGCGCCACGGACATCTCGCCTCCCCGGCCGAGACCGCGGGGCACCACTTCCGTTGATGCCTCTGCTGACGGGCAGTCCCGACAGTCCATCCAATCGGCCCTTCATACTGCGACCACGGCACCAGCCGTTTTATCCGGCGCAAGACAATCCCAGCGATGTCACGACCAGCCACGCCATACCGCCGGCGTCGTTACCTCGTGGCACCAGCGGCGAGGCATTTTCCAGTTCTAGTTCTAGTGAGTGAGGGTTGATGCGTGTTCGCGCAGGTGCTGCGCGGGTTCTTGGGTTTGTTACCCGGCCTGCGCTGTCTTCGTGGGAGGCGAGGTCGTTCTCCGGTCAAGCATTTTTCTGACCAAAAAAATCGATCTTGCTGATGCCTGCCGTGCGGCGTTGCGTCGCACCTTCACGTGCGCAGACTTTGTCATTCGACTGATTTGATTCCCTGCATGACGCGATCCAGCGCAGCCAGATCGCAACGATGTAATTAAAAACGGCAATGGTGGAACTGCACGAGGGGAATGGCCACATAAGTTCATCTCCGGATCGATGCATTGTGGCATTGACGGTAATTTTATTGAGGTTGATATGGCTCGCCTAATAGATCGTATTTTTGGAATTACTACTAACAGGAATACTGGATCGGTCCGTAGTAATTCTAGTGCAGACGTGAATCCTGAATTTCAAGAACATTTTCGTGCAACTGAGAATAATCCTGACAGTTTTAAAGCTGTGCTTTCGACATTCAGGGAGGTGATGGAGCGTTTGCCGAACAAATATAAACCTACTCCCCCCGGGCTTGGAAAATTTATTAAAAATAGTTTAAATTTATTGCGTGATTACAAGGCCTATTGCATCGCTAAAAAATCACAGCCTAATGATAAAGATTTTAATAAATTGTTTGAAATAGTTAGTCAAAGAAAGCAGATGACAACATGGCCAGATGGCAAATGGGATATTGGTCGTCTCCTTGATCCTAACCCACCCAAAAACGATAACGATGTCGCAGCTTGTTATATACAACCCAATGTACGTGCGCAATTTCGGAAAGCCACAGAGAAAATAATTGGTACAAATCGCTTTGTTCGTCTTCTGCAACGTCGCCCTATTGATGCCGCTTCCACTAGCGCTGGAGCTCCCGCTGCCACTACCACTGCGGTCCCCGCTCTCGATCCCACGACCTCTTCCGTCAACGCGGACCTTAATCCTCCTGATGATGGAATTCCCATTGGATGGCACGAATCTGGTGATGACGACCATAGCGATGATGGTAGTGAAGATAGCGTTCGTTCTGTGTCTAGTATGGAAGATAAATTGGTGCCATCAAATATGAAGGGAAGGTTAGAAGAATCGAGCAACCTTAAATCTTCTAATAATAAAACTTCAATTGGCAGGCACAAATATGACGAAGACCCTAATGAAGTTAGCGCTAATACTCGCCCTTATCCAAACCGTAAATTGCTGCCATCAAATCCAAATGACAGCCTAATAAAAAAGAGGCCCAAAAAGCTACTTGTCTCGAAGGAAATATCTACTAATACAAAAAATATAGTTGACTCTGATTCGACTTCTAGTGAGCATTTGTCTAATGAGGATCCATTATTTAATCGTGAATTAGAATTAACAAGTTGGACCCCTGGGGAAAAGAGAGGTGATGACGGACTTCCTATTATTTCCAGTTCCCCGACTCACACGGAATTACCGGTATTTTTTGATTCTTGGAATCCGTTTGAAGACCACAGCGAAAGCACATCCACTAATCAAGATGAAATACATTCCTCAATTACTCTGGGGGAGAGCAGTGAGCTGACACGTGGCGGTATCCAATCTCGAAATGCAATTGAAGTAGCGAGTAGTGAAGGCGATTATTCTATTCCAACAAATTTAACACTTGAAGCCCGCAAAGAATTGGTTGGTAAATCTCTAAACGTTCTTAAAAATAAAATAAAAGAAAAAGAAAAAGAAAAAGCTCCTGAATTTATAGAAGAAAATAAATTTGAATGGTTGAAAAAGGAGTTGCAAGCGCGAATAAATGAAGTTAAAGAAATTGGTAAATTAGATGAAAATTCTTCTGAAGCTGAACGTGCAATACGTAGCCTTCACTTAAATATGTTGCAAGCCTCTGCTGACATTGCTCGTGAGCACTTTAGGAGAATAACCGATTTTGGTTATATATCCGATAAAAATAATTTATCTATTATGGAGGACCCTCAAAAGACGTTAAGTGCAGATTATTTGGCAAGTAATATATTAAATCGACCGCAACCAAGCAATAGTAATAACAGTAATTATTCAGTTGAAAAGAAATTAAAAGAATTGGATGAGGATGCAAATTTTACCAGCGTCGCCTCTGCTAATGTTAGGGAACCACTGAATAAAGCCGAATCCAAGAATGGAAATGGCTGACTACGCTTCCAGCAAATTTTATTTTCGAAAAAGT
>NZ_JASJWR010000016.1:0-93871 GCF_035019065.1 Actimicrobium sp. CCI2.3
TTTTCGAAAATAAAATTTGCTGGAAGCGTAGTCAGCCATTTCCATTCTTGGATTCGGCTTTATTCAGTGGTTCCCTAGTACAATTTTAACTTCATATGATACAAAAGTATCACACGCATAATTATTACCATTTTGAAGGTAAAAATTAGCTTATGTTTTTTAGGGAGTCGCTAATTAAATCATTTTCGTGAATTTCAGTGCCAATTAAATAAATAAATTGCCTTGTGCTTGACATTCAAAAATAGATTGAATCAGCACTTCCTTAGTAATCTAAATACGCAAATAATAATTGGGAACTTTACATGCCTATAACTTCACATTGTTTGATTTTATTGCAAACAACCCCAGGGTTGGGTTTGCCATTAACGGTCAGTGGTATTGATCGGAATAAATTATCATTTACTGCAACTATTGAAATAGACGGCAAAGTTTTTTGTCGTGGAAAGGTTTATGATAACCCCAGCGAATTAAGAGCAACATTGATAGCTTCTAATTCCGCTACATATCCTCATCTTTACTACCAAAATAAATCTTTACATGACTGGGGTATAGTTTAAATCAGTTGTGGAAATGGTGTTTTAAATATTTTATTTTTAACATTTCAATTTAAATCCAAACAAGCCGCGTGCGGGCTGGCGCACGATCTTTAACCAAGCGTGATCGCAGCCATCGTTCTGGGGATCTACGCCGGAATCCCCGAAAATTTTGTCACGCCAAATTCAGCTCGGATATACCGATGAACTGCGCCTCAACCGGCGGAATTTGTCCAAATTAGTTGACGGGAGACATCTGATTTCTGACAAGCGCGACTAGGCTTCGTGGCTAGCCTCTCCGTCCCGGTTAAATCAGGTACGTAATTCAGTATCAGATTGAACTGGGGAACGAAAATTGAGAATAAAAGAATTTCTGTCACTCAAAATCGCCGCAAATCTTCCCAACGGAATTTTCGAGGGTTCCGGCGTACATCCCCTATCTGGACTAAAAAATGACTAACAAACTCAAATTGATCGTTGGATTGTGTGTAGCAGCATCAACGATAACAATTGCAAGTGCTCGTGAGATTCAATGCAAGATCGCAGATGCTTTTGATAGCCCAGAGGGCGCAATTCTTTTTGATTACGATGACAACAGAAAAGTTCTTACCATCGTAAAAACTGTTGGGCAAAGTGCTGTGTTCATTGATAACCAGTACTCGTGGATCAGAGAAGCAGTTGGCAAACCTGCTAATGACATTTCGAAAGATCCCAACCTAATCTGGGCTCGTCACCAAGGTCAGCACAACTGGGAATTCAAGTTGGATCGGCAAAATGGAACGATCCAAATAAATCAAACTCGAATGCAAATGTATTGGAAGGGAAGATGCAAACTTGTCGACAGAAGCAACAAGCTTTGATTGAGTTTCTAGTTGGATTTGTTCTATAAAAAAAGTAGGTTTAGTTTTATTCCCATTGCTGTTAGCAGGGGTGGTGTGCACGTAGCTGAAAAAACCGCCACGCAACGTACTTGTTGCATAAGCTCGTTGAAAAACTATTAAATTGAGCAGCAGACTTATGTAATGCTCCGCAAGGGCAACGATATAACCTGGAAATTCATTGCGCAAACGACCCTTTGCGCAACAAAAAGTGCCGTTTCTGGCCGTTCTTATCGATGTGGCGGGATTTTCAGCTATGTGCGTGCTACCCCAGTACCGTGGATTTCGACGGGGTTCCTCCCAGTTCGATGACGACAAGACATAGCGGCTTGCAATCGAAAATGGTCCAGCTCGCAATCAGCGCCGTTTTGAGCTCATATTATTTGCAAATCAGCTCACGCACTGTGCGACCAGCTTGTAATCCGCCGCCGCCAGTTCACGCTTTTTACGACTGACCGGAGCACTGGATGTAGTACATGCGGTCTAAAAATAAGGAAACTTGTCGGAGACTCTCGGAACCTGACATTGAAATCTATACTGATTTTCCTTACTCATTTCAGGCGTTTTTGCGAGTGTCATTTTCAGAAGACGACTGCACGTAACGTCAGGAGCCGCATGCACTCGTTGCTTATAGAGCGACGTATAGAGGGGCCTTACCGATCTTGAGCCGTACAGCAGCCTCGCGAACGTTCAGACGCCTGGCAGATCGAATTATGGCAACTTGTCGGTTGATTGCCGGAATTTGCGGGGGTTCTTGCTTTGTTCGTCGCGCCGTGTTTGTAACTTCTGAGCACTTTCGGCCTCTCGCGGCATTTTGTGCATAGGACTTCTGACACGTCACATTCAGGAGTCGGAAGCATTGACTGTGGTCAGCTCAATGATCTGATGCAGTTGTCTTCTGAAAATGACAGTCTGTTAAGAAATGTTCAACAAACACTCGTTTTATGAACGTTACGCATGATGCACCGAAAATAGGTTTTTTATTTTCGTTATTGTCACGGTGACGGAAATTTCGGCGGTTCCGGCGTCGATTGCTAATTTAGTAAACTTATCGGTAGGTGAACTATTGTTACCATGATGCATCTTGCCGCGGTAATATTGTGTCCAAGCTTGAAATGCCGCCCATAACCAACCCGCGTTTACTATAATCAGAAATTAGGTTGATATTGTTATTGATCACTTCTAGCAAAGTTATGCACGCCTTGTCATGAAACGAAATTCCCCGACCGATATTGGCAGTCTTGACGATCTGAGTCGACTTGATGAGGTCATTGTTGACAAGCGGCTCGGCAAGCGCGCGATAGCGAAAAAAAGCCGCCGAAATCGCCATTATGAAAATCAGTTCATACGCAATGCGTTGACACGATTTCCTGATGCAATACATTCGACAGAAGATGAGACAACGTTGTCTGCCGAAGACTTGATGCACTCACCTTGAATACAGCGGGATGGCGTATTGACAGCCCACCCCCAACGTTAGCAACAGTCGCGATACAAGTCGCGCTCGGCATAACGACCATAACTCATCTATTTATAAAACCGGACAGGGAGAGACCGAGGTTATAGAGTTACGTCGCCTTACTGGTGTCGGCGAGCAGAAATCAACGTTCGCGTGTGAGTTCGGCATCAGTCGGGAGACCCTGTGTCAATACTCGAAGGTTGTGCCAACTCCTTAACCCGACTTTTCGTTCCACTGCACCTCAAATTGTGACGGTTTGCACGTCGTTTTTCTGGTTTTTAAGTATGATTTGACAGTTTAATTGATGACTTTATGAACTTCTTGAATAGACTTTTCATCGGTTTTTACAAAAATCCGTCGTGTGGCGCAAATTGCAGCTATGTGCACACTCCCCCCCAAATAGGTCTAGCGACTCGCGTTCCAAATCGACCTTGCTCGCATTCGGCCACGAAAATTTCCGAAGAGCACTCCCATGCCGAGCGCAAAAAAATAACCGCCTCTACGACAGTTAAATGCTGCTGTTGGTTGTCAGGGAAGGGAAACAACATTTAAAGCAACAGCACTGATTATCCAATATTTGCCACTCTGCGTGGCCGGTCATGTCGCTGGCAAGCACGCAGTGATTGGTGCCGGTGTAGGCTGTGCGACTGGTCGCCATCAGGCGAACAAGAAGGATCGTGCAGCGGCGGCGGCAAGGCAGGACAGCGCTGTGCCAATATCCAGTGCTACGGTGTCGACTAAATTACGTTCCTCGCAGTACGTACGCCCGATTTCTGATGCCTTCATAGCCGCGAGCATAGCGATATCGGGACGCGACAGCGATGACATCTGAACGATGTCTCGGGTCGCCCGCGGTACGCATGCAAGGAAGTGTGGCAGGCTATTGGCCGCTTATCGGTAGTGGCTGCATGCGGCCAATGTGCGTACTATCCGAGTAAATCTGATCATTACGCAAGCATCAAGATCGCCCCTTCAGGAGTAGCGTGATGAAGGGCCAATGTTGTGGGTCGAAATATGGGGAATTTCGAGCGCATTTGGCACAAATTGCACGTATTTACAAAAAAATAGACTAATAAAATCAATAAGTTACCGTTTTTATTTGCCTATCGTCAAGACTCGAAATCCAGTGTACGGGTCTCCCGTACCGTCGGTTCGAATCCGACCCTCTCCGCCAATATGAGCTTCAAAATTAAGCACTAAGCGACAAAAAGGCCCCGAAATCGGGGCTTTTTTTTGCGCGCTCAAATTCCAAGTGCAGGGAATTCCGGTGCCGGGTGATGGCCGGAATGCGGCGGATTGGTGCTCTGAGGATAAGTTTGCCGTGGTGCTGGAGACAGCGGCCCTGAACGAAACCGACCTGGTCGAATACGGCCGTCGCAAAGGCTTGTTCGTGGAACAGAGTGCGGCCTGGCGGCAAGTCTGTCAGAAGGCTAATGCGAGGTCGGTCAAACGTCTACGGATCAAGCAGTTGGAGAAAAAATTGCTTCGCAAAAAGAAAGCGTTGGCCGAAGCGGCAGCGCTGCTACTGCTATCAAAAAGTTGCAGGCGATCTGGGGCGATCAGGCGGACGACTGATCAGCACCTGGACCGCCAGTTGATCGTATCGCTGGTCACTGATGGCAGTGTTCGGTGGTGTGCGCCATGCACTGGCTTGCACCGAAGCGACGATCAGCATCCGAACCTTGCAACGCTGGATACGCGAAGGTGGTGCTGATAGCCATGACCGGCGTCGAACGGCGCGTCGTAATACCTCGACAAATAAGCTCGGCGGGATAGAACGCGAAGTGCTGCTGGCGATAGCCGACAGCAGCGAATTCGCCAGCCTGCCGCCGGGCCAGATTGCATCGCCAATTCAATTCTGTTGATTTACGGTCATTAATGGTGAGTAGGCCCAATCAAACCAACCCTGCATCTTAAGACAGTACATCTACTCTCACCGGCAACGATCGGATCGTCTTATTTGGCGTGCTCAGCCACGAGCACCACAAATTTATCTGCCACGACGCTGGGCAGATAGACCGTTTTAGTCACACTATCCATCGCCATCGTCTTGGCACCCTTTACGGTAGCCATGTTTGGCAACGCGGTGTAATGGTCAGGTCCGTCCTGATGCGTAATCGATAGCGTACCTTGCCCACCACCATCAGAGCTCAACACGGTTTTCGAGGAGGCATCAAAGACTGCGACATCCGGATGCTCGCCGATGGCAAACTGCGTCACCCGTTTTCCGGTGCGGCTGTCCGTCACTGCCATGATGCGGTTCTGGCAGGTCGAAAACAGGCGCGCGTTGATGGGATCGATGGCCAGACCAGTCGGCTCCGTGCAGCCTGCCAATGTCCATGTCGCGACCACTTTGTCCGATGCCGTATCAATCACGTTGATACCAGGGTGGTCTTCGATGTTGAAATAGACGCGACCTTGGCCATCGCTGACGGCTGATTCCGGCCTGCCGGTCGTCACACCGCTGGCGATGAGCTGCAGGATCTTTGCATCGATGACGTCGTAGCTTGCTGTTTTACCGTTGAAGACATAGACCTTGCCGGCCTCTGGTACGTACAGAATGGCGTCCGGGTTTTGGCCTTTGACCGCGATTTCGGCGATGGGTTTGAGCGACTCCAGTTCGAACACGGTGACCGTATTGCTTTTGCCGTTACTGGTGAAGCCAATTCTCAAATCTTGGGCGAAAGCAACGCCGTGCACACCTTGCGTTGAAGCGATCGACCCCACCGGGGTGCCAGCCGGCAGGGCCAGCACATCGACGCGGTCGCCGCGGGTCACGTACAGGCGCTGACGAACCTGGTCGATGGCGGTGTAGTCCCAACGGGAGGGTGCACCGAGGTCAAGCCGGCGGGTAACTGCATAGGATGGGTCGGCAGCCAGTGCCGCACTGGCTGCCGCGGAGGCCGCCAGCATGGCGAGGATCAATATCGTTTTGTTCATGGGAGGATCCTCGGATTAATAGGTAATGTTCAAACCAAGCTGGTAGGTCGGACCGTAGAACTCACGCTGGATCACCCGATTGGAGCTGCCTTCGGAAAACGTCAGCGGGGTATCCGTCAAGTTCTTGGCCGCAAAATACAGTGCCACTTGTCTGGTGATTGCGTACGAGCCGCCAAGGTCAAGTGAGAAGCGCGGTTCGGAAAACACGTCTGTCGCGCTGCTGCCGCCAATTGCCCACAAATTACGCGACAGGTAATAACCACCAAGACGCATATTGAGCCCATTGCGCTCGTAGAACACTGATGCGTTGGCAGTATGACGAGACGTTGATGGCAGGCTGGACGATTCACCAGGTCGGATTTCGAAGCTAGATGAGACGAACGTGTAGTTCAGACCGGCACCCAGACCGCTGAGGGCCTCTGGCAGCGACTTGAATTTTTGCTCGTAATTGAACTCGAGTCCACGCGCATGCGACTTGGCAGCATTGCTATAGGAAACCACATGGGCAACGCCAACAAATCCGGCAAAGAGACCGTTATTCGGGAAGGTCTGGTCTGTCGTACTGCCGACAATATAGTTGCTGAATTCCTTGTCAAAAAGTCCGACCGAAAGAATGCCAGCGTCGGGAAGATAGTGCTCGAAGGAGAGGTCGAAAGCGTTGGCAGTAATCGGTTTCAGGTTCGGATTACCCTGGGTAACGAGGTTGGCTGACGGGTTGATGTTCAGTGAGGGGGTGATCTGGTTGAAGCCTGGTCGCGCGATCGTGCTGGAATAGGCAGCCCTGATCTGCGTCGACGGCATCAGCTCGTATTTCAGTTGAAGACTAGGGAAGAAATTCGAATAATGTGACGTGCCATTGACCGGACTGACGAACGCATTGCCGTTGGCATCGACACCCTTGGCATTGGCACCGTATTGCGCGCGAGTGTCTTCAAAGCGGACGCCGCCGATGATGCCAAGTTTTCCGTCGGTCATCTGATACTGCGCATAAGTTGCGTAGACATCTTCCTTGTCATTCTGCGTCTGCAGCGCGCTGTTGATGGCATTGTTGGCCGAGATCTTCTGGTTGGCAGCAAGAATATTTTGCAGCGATCCCGCAGCGATTTGCGGTCCGTTGTCGTAAGCGCCGCCGTAAAAATTGACGTTGCCGCCGCCGGAAGCTGCGGTGAGTGGAATCGCCGGAATTGCCGTGTAAGAATAAGGCTGTCCAGTCGCCGATCGATTGCGCCAGCGACCGTTAAGGCCGACCTTGATCGACTCTTCATCGGCATTGGACCACTTGACCGGCAATTTCAGATTGGTGGCGGCTGACGCTTCATGGTCGCGGATATCCTGCGTGCTGTTCTGGAAACTGGCCAGCGTGTAGTTCGCCGGGTTCAGGTAATCGGCACCGTTGACCGCAAAGCGCGGCGTATTGCCACTGCCGGAATTGTTGTAGTTGATGGTTGCTGCGGCTGGAGTGAAGTTGAAATCCGAGTTGTAATCGTAGTACTTGGTGTACGAGCCGCGCGTGTAGCCGAGCCGGTAATCGAGCACCTTGTCGTCAATCGTGTTCTTGCCACCGATGGCAAACACCTTGTTATTGATGCGCTCTTTTTCATCGCGCAAGGTCTTGTCGAACCCGTTGGCTGTCATGCCATCGACAAAGCCGCCACCAGCCACGACCGGATTACCATCCGGCGTGATGGTGAGGCGATTGCGCAGCACCGTCTCGGTATAGCCGGCATCAAAGGCCCGGACGAAATAACTGTTGTTGCGGTCTGGCTGATAACCCAGGTCGATACCGATGCCATGGCGCTTGCGGTTGTACTGGTAATGGCGCTGATCCCAGCCAGCATAGGTCAGCGGCGAGTGGATTCCATCGTCCAGAAAGGCCGGCTCGACATCATCGACGCCGCGCTTGTCTTCGTAGTAGGAACTGGTAAAAACGACCGAGAACGGTTTGTCGCCAAAACCTTCGAGCTCGCCTTTGTCGGCCGTCCTGCCACCGAAACGCCCACCTGTTGATACTGACAAGTCGGTAATGCCAGTGCCACGGAGGGATTCGTATCCGCTGCCGACACGACCGTCAAAGAAAAATTTGCCGTTACGCGGCGCTGTCTTGGGTGTGATCTCGATGGTGCCGCCGAGTGCTTCGGCATCCTGTTCCGGCAGGTTGGTTTTAGTCACGGTGATCGCCCCAACCAGTCCGGTTGGAATCGCATCCAGAGCTACCGCGCGGCCACCGCCAAAAGGCGAGGCGTTATTCGACGGCGGCAGACGCAGGCCGCCGAAGGTGGTGCTGTTAAGGTCGGCGTCAATGCCGCGGATATTGATGTAGCGACCCTCGCCGGTATCGGTCTCCAGCGATACACCTGGAATCCTCCGCACCGCTTCGGCGATGTTGACATCAGGCAGCTTGCGCATTTCTTCCACGGTCATGATGTTGACCAGATTCGGTGCCTCTTCCTGAACTGCGCGCGCAACCGTATTCGAGCTGCGCTGGGCCTCGATGACCAGCGTCTCGATCGCCGATACGGGTGACGGCGGCTGTTGCGCTAGTGCAGTAGCTGCATACCCCTGGAGGATTAGAAGGGAAAGAAGTGAACGTTTGCTGGCCATGATGTGCATGAAGCTACCCTTGTCAATTTAGCCATCCAGTCGAATGGTGGACACACCTTACCGTTCGTTACTGACAACATGACGACATCTTGAAATTAGGCAGATTGGCCGACTCGCGTAACGTAATCGTCATAAAAAGTGTCCGCTGGCACAGGGCACAGGGCACTCGCAATAAAATTTCAAGTATTTGCCTGGTTGTCGTCAGCCACGCAGAAGCCGAGTCCGGGATTGCGTGCCAACGCACAGACAGCCATCTGAGACGCATGCAAATGTTCGCAGTGAAACGACGCAGCGCTCGCTAACAGCAAACATCTCCTCCGAGGAACCACAAAATGCCTATTCATCACATTGATCCCAGTGACCAGTCCAGCCTGCTGGACATTTATGCGACGAGAGCCTCGCAAGATTGCCTCCCCAAGTATCGGCTCCCGAAAGGTCGCACAGAACCCCGCGCTGCCTATGCGCTTATCCGGGATGAGCTTTTGCTTGATGGCAATGCCCGTCAGAATCTGGCGACTTTTTGCACTACCTGGGTGGAAGACGAGGTCAAGCAGCTCATGACCGAGGCGATCGACAAGAACATGATCGACAAGGATGAATATCCCCAAACCGCCGAAATCGAAAATCGTTGTGTCCACATCCTTGCCGATCTTTGGCACGCTGAACAATCGCAAAAAACGGTGGGCTGCTCGACTACGGGATCGAGCGAGGCGGCCATGCTCGGCGGTCTCGCGTTCAAGTGGGCCTGGCGCAAGCGCCGGGAAGCTTTACGACCTGTCGGAACGGGTGCGCATGGGCGGCTGGCAGATCGCTTCCTATCCGTTGCCCATGAACCGTTAGGAAACTGTGGTCCAGCGCATCTTGATTCGCCACGGCGTTAGCCGCGATCTGGCGCAACTTCTCCTCGAGGACATCAAGCGTGCGAACTGAAGGTTGGCCCGCAATTCTTCTCAGGTCTGCACAAGGGCGGGCTGGCGTTCGTTACCATCGGATGGATTGTCTGGAGTCTCAACTGGGTTTCTGCTTTTTCGGGGCCAAGCTGGTCGGTCTCGCGCCGGTTATGCGACCGGGCTGATGTCGGGAAGCTACACCATCACGGCGATCCTGGGTGTGGGGCAGGGCGCACTGTCATACGCGCAAAGAAAACCATGACTCCGCTCACAACAAGTTGTAGTGACAATGAGTGAACTCAAGCAAGCAATCATTTCATTATGCCTAGCGCCACCCGTCGATCGAAGTCATTGTGCAGGCATGCTGCCCACGGCAAGTCATTATTTTTCCTGAATCCACGCTTCCTGAGTATTCACATTTACTTTGCCTATGGGCGAAGTAACGTTGCGTTATCTTTAAAATGCGAAGTAAAAGTGCTAGGTTGTTTGAAAGTCGACGGAGCACCCCATGATTCTTTTACTACGGCACTTTCTGTTTGCGCAATATCTTGGCGTGCGCGATTTTTGAATTCTGCCGGCAATCCTTTTTCGTCTTTTTTATCGCTCCTCTTGTACCTAACGGTGTCCCATGAACAGCAATCATCCACAATTGATCACCGCCCGCCTCGACAAGTTGCGTCCGACCCAGATTACCGTCGGCAAACGCGAGGTGGCACTCAAACGCAAACACTGGAATAGCCTCAACAAAAAGGGTCGGACTGCCGCACTGGAGAGCCATTGCTTTCCAGCGATTGCCGGGCCCGACGGCAAGTTCTATATCGTCGATCATCATCATTTCGGATTGGCGCTGATCGAAGAAGACGTCAAAACCGTCAGTCTGTCTCTGCTCAAGGATTTGTCGTTTCTTGACCTGGCCACGTTTTGGCGGACGATGGATTTTCACCAGTGGGTGCATCCGTTCGACAGTGACGGGGTACGTCTCGGCTTCGATGCGATACCGACCCAACTGAGCCGGCTGAATGATGATCCGTATCGCAGCTTGGCAGGCGAAGTGCGGCGTGCCGGCGGCTATGCCAAAGACGCCGCACCGTTTTGCGAGTTCATGTGGGCCGACTTCTTCCGCCCACAATTTTCCCGCGATCTGCTCGATACCGAATTTGACACAGCCCTCAAACAAGCGGTGCAACTAGCCGGAGCCCAACAGGCCCGCTATCTGCCCGGGTGGACCGGCGTGATCGAACTGGTTTGATGTCGGTGCCTCGGCTGCCGTGGCCCGATCTGCTGGCCGGCCTGTCGCTGGCTGGCTTGCTGCTGCCGGAAGCCGTCGCCTATGCCAGTATCGCCGGCTTGCCGCCGCAGGCGGGTGTCATTGCGCTGTTCGCTGGCCTGCTTTGCTATGCGTTGCTCGGTACCAGTCGTTTCGCGATCGTCTCGGCGACCTCGTCGTCGGCCGCCGTGCTGGCCGCCGCTGCCACATCGGTGGGCGGTGTTGACCTGAGCCTGCGACTAACTGCCGCAATCGGATTGGTACTCGTCACCGGCCTGTTGTTTACCGCTGCTTCCGCGGCGCGTATTGGCAGCGTCTCCGACTTTATCGCCAAGCCGGTCTTGCGCGGCTTTGCCTTCGGGCTGGCGCTGGTGATCGTCTTCAAGCAATGTGCCAGCGTGCTCGGCGCAAGCCTTCATCACACCGATATTGTGCGTCAGTTGATCGATCTGGGCGACCAGTTCGCGACGTGGAACTGGGCCGCCGCACTGCTGGCGCTCTGCGCGCTGGTATTGCTGATACTGTTCGCGCGTCTGCCGCACTTGCCGGGTGGCGTGCTGGTCATCACGCTTGGCATCGTCGCCGGTCATTGGATTGATCTGGCGCATTACGGCATTGGCCGGGTCGGGGACATCAGCCTGCAGTTTGCCGCGCCGTCGGTACCGCTGCTGTCGTATCCTCAGTGGCTGCGACTGGCAGAACTCGGGGTGGCCATGGTGCTCATCCTGTACGCCGAATCGTATAGTTCCATCCGGACGTTCGCGATGAAGCATGGCGATGCAGTGACTCCCAACCGCGACCTGCTCGCACTAGGCGTGGCCAATCTGCTGTCGGGTCTGTTTCAGGGCATGCCGGTGGGTGCCGGCTATTCCGCCACGTCGGCCAATGAAGCCGCTGGTGCGGTGTCACGACTGGCAGGTTTCGCTGCGGTCGTTACCTTACTTGTTGTGGTGCTGACGCTGCTGCCGCAGGTAGCACTGACGCCGACACCCGTATTGGCCGCTATTGTCATTTACGCCGTCAGCCACACGCTGCGGCTGGCGGTATTCCGTCCCTACTTTACGTGGCGACGCGATCGTCTGATCGTCCTGCTGGCCGTACTGTGCGTGTTGGCGTTCGGCGTACTCGACGGGCTGCTTGCGTCGATTGCGATCAGTCTGTTGATGCTGCTGCAGCGCTTGTCCGCGTCGTCGGTGAGTGTGCTCGGGCGACTCGGCACCAGCCATGATTTTGTTGACTGCAACGCCTGGCCCGACGCGCACCGTATCCCGCACATGCTAATTCTGCGACCTGAGACAGGGCTATTTTTTGCCAATGCCGAACGCATTCTGACCCAGGTGCAAAACACCATCACCCGCACCGGCGGGGACGTGCGTACCATTATTCTGAGTCTCGAAGAGTCTCCCGATCTGGACAGCTCGACTATCGAAGCGTTGGTTAATTTCCATGCCGCGCTGCGCGCACAGCACAAACAACTGCTGTTTGCCCGCCTGAAAACGGCCGCGCGACATGTGCTGCTACGGGCACAGATTGTCGGGCTGGATCCAGCCGCCTTGTCCGAGTTGAGCGTGGATGATGCGGTACACATGGCGCTGCTGGCGGAAACCGACACGACGTCGTTGAGTGAGTAGGAGCGGCGCATTGCTGCGCCCCCGTTCCGCAAGGGCATCCACAGAATTCGGAAAAATGGCACGTTAAGGGTTTCCTCCAGACGAGGACAGATTTCACCGTTTTCTTGGCCAATAGTTTGCTATTGAATGCGAGCGTCCGCAGATACCAGGTCCCGATTTAGTGCCTGTGCCGATGATGAATGTCCGGATAGTGGGGATGCGCGTGTCGAAGAGCGGTGTGATCGTGCGGGTGAACATGCGTTTTCTTGTCATCCCACACAAAATCGTGCGCATGCTGATGATGCGCATCATGTCCGTGCGCATGGGTATGCGATAACGGCTCGTGCAGATGCCCATGCCCATGGGACTCGGTCAGATGTAGCCAGATACCGGCCCCCATCAGCACGGCCGCTGCCCAGAATACGGCCCCTGGCACTTCTCCGAGCATGAGCAGGGAAATGACCGCGCCAACAAATGGTGCTGCTGAAAAATAGGCGCCGGTGCGTGCCGTACCGAGGTGCCGTAACGCCAGGACGAACAGGACGAGACTGAGGCCGTATCCGCAAAAGCCGATGACGCCGGCAGTCAGCATCGTCGATATCGGCGGTAATCGATAGCCAAGCGCCAAGGCGATGCCGACATTGACCGAACCCGCCACCAGTCCCTTGATGCAGGCAATTTGCAAGGCGTCACTGGCCGACACCTTGCGGGTCAGATTATTGTCGATACCCCAGCAGAGACAGGCCGCAACGATGGCCAGCGATCCCCATGGCACGCCCAGCACGGGAATTTGCTCCCACGACAGCAGGACGCCTGCCACCACGATGAGCAACATGCCGGCAAAGATGCGGCGATCGAAATTTTCCTTGAAGACGAACCACGCCAGCAAGGCAGTCAGCACCCCTTCCATGTTCAGCAAAAGCGACGCCGTGGAGGCCGGGGTCATGCTCAGTCCGAGCATCAGCAAGACCGGCCCGGCGATGCCGCCGAACACGGTGGCACCGCCCAGCCATGGCAAGTCTGCCGCGGTCAACATGGCTGGCCGGTCTGCCGTGTTGCCACGTGTGGCGAACGCCCGGGCAATAAAACAGGCCAGTAGTCCCAGACCGCTGCCGACGTAAAAAAGACCCGCCAGAGTAATTGGTGCCACCTCGTCAACCAATACTTTGGCAAACGGTGTGCTGGCACCAAACAGGGCGGCTGCCAGAAAGGCGTAGACCACTCCTTTATGCATTGCTGGCCTCGTTCAACACGACGTGGTGGATCACACTCCGAATGACATTGTTATTGCCCATGATAGTTACCTGCCTGGTGAGGTTGGGGTGCGTTCAGGTTCGTGCAGGTTCGTGCAGGTCCCTGCAGTTACGTATGCGATGCTACATTTTTTTTGCAACAGGGGCTTCGTTACAGCCGCACGATGATGCTCCACTTGGGACGCATCATGCCCGTCAATGTGCGACGGCACACGCCCTGATCGAGAGCGGCCATACGATCGGCAAAATCGTCCTTGCGGGGTTTCGGATTACTGAATGAACCTTTGGTTGTAAAGTGCGACGAGGGCAATAGCTGGAGCAGGCGCATTTGCAAAAAAGCTAAAAAATCACAGGATATATTTCATTGCGCCAAAAGGTTATGCCTCTGTGGGTTGAACAGAGCGTCGATGTACTTCAAGTCCGGCAAGGAGCAATGGTTACGCCATGCGTTGTGTTTTGCCGACGAATCGTGCATGCACGGCAAGTCAAATCCGCGCCCATGCCGGAAATCATTAATAAGCCAAATATTTTTGGTTAATTTCCTAGAAGAAATCCATTCACTGGATATGCCATGGCGAGTTGATCTCATCTCGCGCACTTTCGTCTACTCGAAAGAACAACGTGATCATTTTCTCCACTGTTTATCGACTGCATCACGGGATACCCTTGCTCGGATGTGTGTCGCTGCAGCTGGTCTGCGGTGTCGCGCTGGCGCAAAGTAGTCTTCCAGTCTCTGTCGCGCAGGAAGGCTTGCGTCGAGAGGAAGAGCGCAGTCGCGTGCAGCAATCCCGGCTTGCGCCGACGACCGACGTGCTGCAGCCGTCCCGCGCCGTGAGCTTCGACACCGTTCTGCCCAGTGAAACCCCGTGTTTCCTGATTCGCGACATCGTGCTGAGCGGCGAGAGTCATCGCCAGTTTCGCTGGTTGCTCGACAGTGCGCAGGGGTATCTGAACCGCTGCGTCGGTACCGTCGGACTGAGCAAAATTGCGTCGGTACTGGATGCGAAACTGACCGAATTTGGCTATGCGACCACGACCGTGACGCTGCCCGCGCAGAATCTGGCGGAGGGTACGTTGCAGGTGCGGCTGCATGCCGGGCGTGTCGGCGTCATCCGGATGGTGTCGGCAAAGGATGCGGATAAAGCAAGCGCAGCCGCTGAGCCAACTGAGTCGGCAACCGATACCGCCTGGGGAACCTGGCGCAATGCCTTTGCGACCAGCACGGGCGATGTGCTCAATATGCGTGATCTGGAGCAGGGTGTCGAACAGATGCAGCGGCTGGCAAGCCAGCACGTCATCACCGAACTGCACCCCGGCCAGCAGCCCGACACCAGCACGCTACTGATCCGGCGTCAGGACGCGACGTTACGTGAGCGGCTGCATGGCGGGGCGAACGTGGACAATGCCGACTCGACTGTCTTGGGCAAGCCGCACATTTCGGGAAATCTCGGGCTCGACAATCCGCTGGGTCTCAATGACCTGCTGTCGCTGTCGGTAAGCAGCAATATCGATGGGCTAAGCGCACGTCACCGCAGCCAGAATGTCGCGCGCGCTTACAGCATCCCCTGGGGTTACAACACGTTCAGTCTCACCAATAGCAGCAGCGAGTTCGCCCAAGTCGTGCAGGGCACTACCGCGCAATTCCTCTCCAGCGGCAGCAGTCGCACCCTTGAGGCAAAGTGGCATCGCACGCTGCTGCGCACCAGTTCGTCCAAGACAGGTGCCTATGCGAGCCTGCAGTTGCGCCGGGCAACCAGCTATCTCGACGAGGTCGAGCTTGTCGCGCAGCGCCAGCGCACCACCAATGTTGAAACGGGTGTTACGTTCCGGCGCTTGCTGGATAACGCCAGCGTTGACCTGCAAGCCGGTTACCGGCATAGCATGCCCCGGCAGTTTGCACCGGACGATCTCAACGGCGCGACGCAGGGTGGTCCCACGCTGCGTCCCGCACTGTGGATTGCTTCGGGACGTTATCGGCAGTCGTTCCAGTTGGGGCAGCAACCGGTGCAGTTCAGCGCAGAGTTGCGCGCGCAGCAAACCGCAGACGCCACGCTGGCGACTGATCAGATCGCCATCGGCAATCGCGCTACGGTGCGCGGCTTCGACGGTGACAGCGTCTTGCTGGCCGAGAGCGGATACGTGACACGCAATGAATTGGCGCGTCCCGTGCAGTGGCTTGCCGGGGTGGAGTCGCAGGTTTATGCCGGCATCGATGCCGGGCGTGTCTGGGGCACCAGCGCCGCTTCGCTCATTGGCGATCGGCTCGCCGGTGCCGTGCTGGGCATTCGTGGCAAATGGCAAGCTGCGCAATCCGAGTTGAGCTACGGCACGCCGCTTTACAAACCGGCTGGCTTTCGTAGCGCAAACCATAACTTGACGCTATCGCTGACGGTCGCTTTTTAAAACGGGATCGACGTGCGCCAGGTGGCGCTCTGCGTCGGTGTCCCCGGGCTCAATGCAAGCAGCCTTGAACAGCCCGATTTCATACTGTCCGTCATTAGAAAAATCCGGCAGGGGTTGGGGAAACTGCCGGTTTATGGTTTGAAGTGAGACAACGCCACTGTAAATAAAAGTGATCGTTCCTTAATAATGCTCGTTGACGTTGTTGAATGGGCCGAATTTTGCGCGTTGATATGCCTTTGGCTGGCCGGCAAAATGTTCGGGAATCGCAAAGCCTTGCGGACGTAATGCGGTGTCGATATAGAGCTTGGTGCGATTGGGGTTTTGCCTGCGTGGCATGGCATCGTCATTGATGTAAGCGGCGATATCCAACGCCTGCGCAGACGTCAGTTGTGGCTTATCTGCCTGCGTGCCAAAGGGCATGGATGCGCGAATATAGCGGGCCAGTAAGGGTATGGCAAACATATGGCCGGCATTGTCATAGGTGTCATTGCCTGTCAACGGCGGGAAAATATAGCCCGCACCTGTTTCAAATTCTGGCTGGCGCTTTCCCTGCGCATCGGCACCATGACAGCTTTCGCATTTGCTGATGAAAAGCGCTTTGCCCCGTAACGGATCGGCAGCGCGATGGAGCGCCTTTATCGGCATCAATCCGACACCTTCCATGGCGCGATCGGGTCGTGCCTCGCTGCTCAACCAGTGCAGGTAGGCCATGATGGCTTTGAACTCTGGCGTGTCGACTGTCAGCTTTACCGGTGCGGCACCAAACATGCCCAGCGCTCGCTGTTCAAGTGAAATAATCTTGCCGGATTTGATATCAAATCGCGGATAGTCGTTCACTGCATTGACCAGTGCCAGGGAAAATTTCTTGGTGCCTGGCAGTCCGGAAGGGCCAGCCTGATGACAGCTGACGCAGTCAAGGCTGTTCCAGTTGAATCGCTTGTTTTCGTCCGGTGCACGATTGCCGACGCGCTGCGACGTATGACGCATGAGGTCAATACCTTCGCGGATAGCGTCACCTTCAGGGCCAGGCGGAATATTGGCAGGATCAGGCTCATGCCACATCTGTGAGGGACGGGTTGCGTACCGTCGTAACATTGTCTGTGCATCCTCCGTGGTCAGACTGTCTCTGAGCTGGAAGGGGGCAATGTCAAACGCCTGTGCGGTACCTGCGGTGCACGCCAGCGCACACAGCAGGTAGAAGTAATTTTTCATGTGGGTACTCCGTGAAGTTGCATTTATTGGGACTGGATGTCTTCTCGTTGATTGGAGAAGGTCAGCTTTCTGCGTTAGGCATCGATCGTGTGGAGGGGGTGATAGTTCCTGTGCGGACTGATATGCCATGACGAAGTCGCCCCTCTGCGCATCTGGCCTATCCGATGTAGGAATTTTCTTTCGAACGCGACGATCGCGATGCAGCCATCAGTGGCTGATGCAGTCCAGTGGTTCCAAAATTACGACCCGCTCCTGGCTATTCCGGATCGATGACATGCTCAAGCATTGGTGGCTGCAGAATGCGGCGATTGCCCCTTGATCCTTGATGTGGAGGGTTGACTAATCGGCACTTGGTTTGGCCAATTCGGCTGACAAATTCAGCGAACAATGGGAATGACGCCGCTGGGTGGGCGCTTGCTGACGAACTGGGAGAGCTCGTTGAAATGATCCGTTTTTTCTTGTGGTTGACTACCATTTGAAAAATTTAACGGCTGCAGTATTTCAGCTTTTGCTAGCTGAGCATAAACGCAAGCATGGCGGCGTCTTCGTCCAGCATCGTTAGCAGGGTAACGCTCCCGATTAACAGGTACGCCATCAAACGGTTAAAAAAATGGTGAGTCAAATAATGCATTTATGCACTTTATTTCCATTGCCGGTGAGCGTTGAGCGGTGATTCAGCGTCACAATAAAAAAAGCCCGCATTCGGATGAACGTGCGGGCTTTTAAAAACTGAGTGGCGGAGGCGGTGAGATTCGAACTCACGAAGGGCTCACACCCTCGCCAGTTTTCAAGACTGGTGCCTTCAACCGCTCGGCCACACCTCCAACTGAAGCCGCATTATGCCATTTGATCTTCGTCGGGACCAATTGAAATTGCATGCTGAACGATTATTTTTTACTGATTGGTAATCTCGCTCGGAATCCGGTGCTCGTAAGAAGCTGAAAAACACGTCTCGTACAGGACGCATGACCAATAAGTGAGTGTCAATTAATTAATAATCTGTCGAATTTGCTCCCTGACGCGCGACACGCGGGATCGTACTGTACCAATTGGAATGTGCATTTGCTCTGCGGCAACGGCATAGCTGGATTCATGCTCGAGGACGGCTTCAAAAGTCTCCAGTATGCGATTGGGAAGAGCCGATAACATCTGCTCGACACGCTCCGCTAACTGCTGATTCTCTATCAGGTCAGCCGGATCACCTGACATGTCGACCATATCGTCGATCATGCTTTCATCAGCATGTCTGGTGACAGCGGCATAGTTGCGCCGTACGTGGTTGCGTGCAAGGTTAAGGGCAATGCCAAACAGCCAGGTTGATGGTTTCGAGGCTCCGGTGAAGCGATCGGCACACCGTACGCTTTCAACAAAGGTATTTTGTACAACATCCTTTGCATCTTCGATGTTACGAACATAACGCTGTACGAAGCGAACGAGGTGCGAATAATGCTGCCTGAATAAGTGATCGATATCTTCAATGCTAAGGCTTTGTACCGCTTTTTCTGTTTCGGACTGGTCAACTGCGGGTAGTGGTTGCTCGAGTAAGGTAATCATCGCCATCTCCTGAGTGACGTGCCGGAAGGGGCACGGTTTAAGAGATCTATTGCAACTGCCATGCCAAAGATTGTTTTTTTGCTAAGTGGTTATAAAGAAAGGATATTTTGTTTAAATGACATTTATTGTCAAAGAAACACTCTAAAAATGGCTCCGACACCGTCGGAAAATTTCATTTTTTGTATCGACCCGATTGAGATGGCTCCATCTCAGAACGGTCTCTTTGAGCAGTGGTGGTGTGAATGCTGTTGTTTCAATCGACCAGGACGTGGATCTGTTGTCGTATGCGGGAAATGCGAGAGCGGACGGTACCGATCGGGATCTGCATTTTTTCGGCTGCTTCGGCATAGTTGGCGTCGTGTTCCAGTACCAACTCAAAAGTGTCGCGCAGGCGTTGAGGTAACTTCGAGATCATTGTTGCAATATTGTTAGCAAGCTGTCGGTTTTCAATCAAATCGGCTGGATTGGCTGACATATCCAACAGATCATTGATCAAGCTTTCATCGGCCATCCTGATCGATGCCGCATAGTGTTTTCGTGCATGATCCCGCGCCAGATTCAGTGCTATGCCGAATAGCCATGTTGATGGCAATGAGCTACCGTTAAAACGATCTGAGCAACGAATCGCTTCAATGAATGTTGCCTGAACTACATCCTTGGCATCATCGACGTTGCGTACGTATCGCTGTGTGAAGCGCACAAGGTTGACGTAATGTTTATTGAATAATTGGTCGACGTGGATTTCAGATTTTTGCGCACACGTTGTTGACGTCGAATTGTTATTCGAAATCTCGCTAGCTCGTTTTTTGATTGGCGCAATCATTACTATTCCCGGAATTTTTGATCGATGAACTGCCCCGGGTTGTAGCGCAATAGTCGTGCCAAATAGTTCCGTAGGGCAAGTGCTTGTAACGATTGCGAAATTTTTTGCGCATGGTAAATAAAAATGGAAACCGTCTAAAACATCAAAATGTTTTTTCGGAGAAACCTTAATGTTTAAGGAACTCCACTCCTGCGGGCACCACATAACACCATGGTCGCCATCACTCAATCGCAGCAAATCCGTCAAAACGGAGTTAGTTCCGAGACCAACATTGGTCAGCCGGTTCGTAGTTCTCGTGCGACAGAGGAAATGACAGAAATCGCTGCATTCCAGGAATTGGCGATGGCAACACACTCGGCACATCAACAGTCCCACGGCCCCAACCGGACTCTGGCCCAGCGCGCTGCGGCGGGTCGCGAACGCAAGCTTTCGGGTATGCCAGTTCCAGAAACAAAGTCCGAAGAAAAGTCAGATAGTGGTCTTCAGGCTGCGAAGGATGGGCAACAACCTGCCGAGTTGCCAGCAACACGTGGAGAGCTCGAAGACGCAGAAATGAATCGCTTGCGACAGCATCTGGATCTAAGTGGCCGAGGGCCATCGTCGGAAGAGGACTTGGAAGATTTAAAAAAAAGGCATTCCGATTCGATCCATGCTGGTCTTGATGTCGACGTTGTCCTGCGTGATTCTTCGGGCAATAGTCGGCGTCAACTCACTGACGAGACGGCTCTTATTACCGGCTTCAAATTTGATAACAAAGGTGAGTCAATCAAACCGCTGACCTTGCTCGACAATCTTGAAAGTCAGTTTGGAAAGGATCGCGTCGATGTTGCGTTACTTGATGTGAAAAGAGCGGTGGGTGCCGAATCACGCAAGCGTTCTCGCGACGGGCCAGGACCGCAAAGCTGGCGTTCTCTCTCACTTGGCAATGCTTATCACGCATTGATTTCAAGTCGTGCGATTGGTCTCGATATGCGCGGAAAATTCTCCGGCCTCGGACTTCAGCCAAAAGCGTCAGTGGCCGAGACGAGTCGATTGATGCTGAAAGTGCCGTTACTGGACGATCGCACTGCAGAGCCATTCGTAGCCAAATTAGTGGACATGAATACGGTCAGTCCTGGCAAAAAACCGGCTGTTTATCGCACTGTGCGCTCTGCCGTGACCTCGCTCCCAACCACAATGTGGTCGCTTGATGCACTTCCGCAAAGGCAACTAACGCTGGGGAAACTCGATGAGTTGTCGCACCACAAACCAACTCAAGAATACGGTGGATCAAGTTTGCTGTCCCATACGGAAAGCCGGGAACGTGCCCGCATTGCCAAATTGTTCTAGCCCCTCAGGAGGAAGTGATGACGACGTTCGTATCGGCCGTTGAACTTGAAAAAATCGCCTTTTCCCTTGTTTCAACCGCACTCAACGCCAAGGCCGTTGCTCGGATTGCACTGGATAACGGATTGGCGATATTTGCTTACCCTGATGCAGGTTTTGTGGTTGTTGGTCTCGGCTATCAGCGAGATCAATTGCGTCCGGGGTTCATCGAGAGCGTGCTTAAACGGAGGTACCAGATGCCTGCCCGCTTTGCGCAGTGGATGCCATCGCAGTTTGCCGATGGCAGCTTTTTCGTTCTACTCCGTATGGAGTATGGCGCACGGGATACGGCACCTTCACCCTCGGAGGCGGCACTCGACAACGCGGTTGCGTTGCTGATGCCATGAGTATCTCTCGTGTAGGAGCGCCTGGTAGCGCTCCCCAGATTGCCCTGGAAACTGGTGAAATTGTGACGTTGGGTGTGGAGATTTCTCAGTCGAACGTATCACTTTCCCAGCTAAAAGAATACGAACGAGACGCGTCGATCAATCTTGTCGGACGCCATGATAGCCGCGGTATTGATGTGTTGACATCCCTATTGGGCGTCTCGTTGACGGCAGGCAGCGTTGCCTGGAGCGGCGATCCCGTTCCGAAAATGCGTGCGCTGCAAAAGAAATTTCTCGAGCATGGATTGACACAGGAAGGAGAGCCGCGCCGGAGAGCGCTGGCAGCCATCACGGTCGTTGAAAAAAGCATCAAGGGGCGGCTGAGGTTGCACCAGCTACACATGTCAGATTTACAGCTGGCGAGTGTTCGAGAGGAATCAAAATCATGATGGTGCGAAAAAAGCGCGTGACGTTCCCTCCTGAAGCTTTATTGGCAATCGGATTAGTGTGGGGGCATCTAAATACTGGCCAGTTGGAGGACGCGTACCAGCTGGCCTGTGGTTGTGCGGCGTTATGGCCGGAGGACCAGCGTTTTGCATTGATGGCGTCGTACGCTGCGGTGGAGTTGGCGGCACCGCTGGAAGAGTTCATGGTTCAGGCATTAAAAAATACCAGCGACACATCCTGGACCAAGTTGATTATGCGGCGGGCTCATCCCCCAGGTAATCCTGGAGCGGGTTACGAGCATGAATAATCTCGTACTGGCCCTCAACGACTTTGCAGCAAAGGCAGCCAAACGTGCCGAACTGTTTGCGGCGGCACTCATCATTGCCATCGTATTCATGCTGGTATTGCCGATGCCGATCTGGTTGCTTGATATTCTGATTGCCGTCAATTTATGTGTGGCTGGCTTAATGGTGGTGGTGTCGATGTACATGGTGGGACCGACGTCATTTTCGACGTTTCCGGCAGTGTTGCTGCTAACTACCTTGTTTCGGCTGGCGCTGGAAGTGGCGACGACGCGTCAGATTTTACTGGAAGGAAATGCCGGACATATTGTTGAAACCTTCGGCAATTTTGTCGTTGGCGGCAATCTTGTCGTCGGTCTGGTGGTGTTCCTGATCTTGACCGTGGTGCAGTTTATTGTGATTACCAAGGGATCGGAGCGGGTTTCTGAAGTTGCCGCCCGCTTTACCCTGGACGCCATGCCCGGCAAGCAAATGTCGATCGATAGCGATTTACGGGCAGGGTTCCTGACGGCAGACGATGCGCGGCGCAAACGTGCCGAACTGGCCAAGGAAAGCCAGTTACATGGCGCAATGGATGGCGCGATGAAATTCGTCAAGGGTGACGCCATTGCCGGTATTTTCATCGTGATGGTGAACTTGATTGGTGGAATCTCGATAGGGATATTCCAGCGCAGCATGACAGTGGGTGATGCCAGCAAGCTTTACTCGATTCTCAGTATTGGCGATGCGTTGATTGCACAGATACCGGCACTGCT
Organism: Actimicrobium sp. CCI2.3; assembly: GCF_035019065.1. Classification (NCBI taxonomy): domain Bacteria; kingdom Pseudomonadati; phylum Pseudomonadota; class Betaproteobacteria; order Burkholderiales; family Oxalobacteraceae; genus Actimicrobium; species Actimicrobium sp. CCI2.3. Next base: position 22,619 of record NZ_JASJWR010000016.1, read on the forward strand.
GATTTCTCTGACGGCAGGGATGATTACTACGCGTGTGTCCGATGATAATCGCGAACATGACGGTGCTGGCAAGAGCAACATTGGCCAGGATATTGTTGCGGAAATGTTTGCCGAACCAAAGGCCATGGTCACGGCGAGTGTCATCATGGTTTTGTTCGGCATGATTCCGGGGATGCCAACGGTGATTTTTCTCGGGCTGGCTGCCTTGCTCAGTACTGGAGGTGCATTAGCTCTGCTCAAGCCGCGCGCGGAAGAGGCCAAAAAACGTGCCGCAGAAATGAATCGCGTGGTTGGCAAGCCGAAAGTGGTCGACCTGACGACCTTTGAATCGACAAAACCGTTCATCGTGCGAATGCACAAAAGCATGGAAGGCAGACCGGAAGCCGAAACGATTACTGATGCCATCCGGATCATGCGCAACACGGTCATGGGCTCGCGCGGCATTCCCGACATGCATACGATTGATTTTGAATATCGAGACAGCATGCCTGCGGACCGGATTCATTTTTTGATGGCAGAAGTGCCGTTGGTGGATGTCGAGATTCGGCTGGGATGGGGCGCAACCATTGAAACAAGCGAGCGGTTAACCGAGCTGGGTTTCGAGGCCCGCGACGATGGTGTCGCGGGTACCCGCCGGCACCGTACCTGGGTGAGGGTGCCAGAGGACAATTCTCTGGAAGAGGCCGGTGTGGTGTACCAAAGCTGGGAAACTGTTCTTGCCTCTGATATCGAAGTCGAAATGATGCGCAACTGTCAGATGTTCATGGGTGTTCACGAAGTACAGCGATTCATGCGGTTTGCCGATCGCCGTTTTCCCGAACTTGGCAAGGAGTTGGCGCGTACCGTCACCTTGCCGCGCCTCACCGAGGTAATGCAGCGCCTTGCGCGCGAGGGTGTTTCGCTGCGCAATGCACGGCTGATTCTTGAAACCGTACTGGATTGGTCTTCAAAAGAACGCGATCCGGACATTCTCGCGGATTACGTTCGGCTGGCACTGAAGCGGCAGTTATGCTACGAGGTGGCTCAAAACGGGCTGATCGAGGTCATTCTGATGTCGCCCGAAATGGAGGACTTGCTGCGCGGTGCGATCCGGCAAACCAGTCAGGGAAGCTACCTGGAGCTCGAAGTCGAGACCGAGCAAGCGATTCTGGATCGGTTGGGCGAACTGATCGGCACAGGCGGTTCGGCATCCATGCCACCCGTCCTCGTGACCGCCGCGGACATCCGGCGCTCAGTACGCAAATTAATCGAGGAGGAATTCTTTTCGGTACCGGTGTTTTCGTTTTCGGAGTTGACCCAGCATGCGCGTGTCCAGCCACTGGGGATGATCGAATTGTGAACGGAACCATTGATATAACTTTTGCACTCATCATTAATCAAAGTCTAATGACAAGTGCAAGATCATGGATATCGAACTTCGCATCCTGAATGGATTACATCGTGGTGCCATGCTGCCGCTGGATGGTACAACGCTGCTGTTCGGTGCGCACGAAGATGCCGATGTGGTACTCGTCGATCCTGGTATCGTTCCCCATCATGCCACTCTGGAGCAATCTGACGGCGGCTGGCTCCTGACAGCTGACGCCGGAGAGATTTTCGGTGCCGATAGCTTGGTGCCGCAAGCACTGCTCGATCTCTGGAGCGGCGTTTTTTTTCGCCTTGGAGAAACCTGGCTGGTGATTTCTCCCGGTGATGCAGCGTGGCAGTCCCTGCCGCCGATGCCGCAGCCGGAATTGGAATTTGATCCTGAAACAGAACTTGATCAGACATCCGAGGACTTCGCCGAAGTCAATACGGAAGAAAGTGACGCGCTTGATGACACCGCGCTTGATGACACCTACCTTGCCGACGAGACTGCCCCCGATCGCGATGCAATGCCGGTAATCGTCGAGCCCGAGGTGGATGGGCCCGTCAAAGCGAGCGTCGCGAAGCGCTGGCCCAAGTGGCTGGTTGCGCCTGCTGCATTATTGGTGATGCTGACGGCTGTTGTGTTCTATGCCTACTCGAGCAAGCCTGCGTTGCCGATGTTGCCCTCGCGTCCAGGCAAAATCAGCGCCGTCCTTCATCCGGCTCCTCCGCAGGCGGTAGCAAGTACCAACACGGAAGTGCCTGTCACGTCAGATCCTGCCAAATTGACGCCAGAAGCACTGGCGTCCGCATTTCGCAAACGCATGAAAGATGCCGACCTGTATGCGCAATTCGACATGGATCTCAAGGAACTGGGCTGGTCGATGCGCGCTCATCTGGACGATGCAGAAAGCGCGCGGTTCGAGCGCATTCTGAAAGCCTTTGTCATCGAGCACAAGATCACTTTTCCGATCAATGCCAAAGTAGGGAGTGCCGAATCCATGCTGCCATTCACAATCCGGCAAGTCGTCAGCGGAACAAACGCCGGTATCGTCACTGGTGATGGTGACCGTTTTTATGTCGGGGACGAGTTCCTTGGCGTCCGGTTGATTGCCGTGAAAGACAACCGGTTGACTTTCATGGGCAAGCGCAAGATCGAGGTGATCTGGTGAACGCGGGTCCCGATGAAGATGAATTGGCCGACATGGATCGCACCATTGCCCGCCTTGCCGCTGACAGAGCGCGATGGTTGACGGAGTTTCCCTCCAAACCTGGATTCACGAGCTGTGGCAAGGTCGCTCGAGTATTGGGCACCGTTATTGAAGCACACATGCCACCGGTGCAAATAGGCGAACTCTGCAGCCTGTCGAATCCTGAGTCGGATATCGAACTGCTGGCCGAGGTGGTTGGGTTCAATAACCATGCGGCACTGCTATCGGCATTGAGTCCTCTGGAAGGCGTCTCGAACCGTACCCGGATCACGCCATTGCGATGCAGTCATTCAATCGAGGTGGGGGAACATTTGTTGGGATGCGTGCTTGATGGCTTTGGCCGCATGTTGTTCCGTACGGCCATCATGCCGCCGGAACAGCCGGGTTGGCGCGTGTCCGTGCCAGTCATCCGCGATGCCCCCAAAGCAACCGACCGGCCACGTATCACGACGGTACTGCCAACCGGTGTGCGCGCAATTGATGGCATGCTGACCATGGGAAAAGGCCAGCGTATCGGCGTGTTTGCAGGTCCGGGTTGTGGCAAGACGACCCTCATGGCGTCGATTGCACGCGGGTGCGCAGCTGACGTCATCATTTTTGGCTTGATCGGTGAACGTGGTCGTGAGCTCAATGAATTCTTGCAACATGAACTCGATGATGAACTGGTGCGCAAGACCATCATCGTGTGTGCCACCTCCGACCGGACATCGATGGAGCGTTCGCGGGCGGCATTCAGTGCCACGGCGATTGCCGAAGCGTTCCGCTCGCGTGGTAAGAATGTCCTGCTGCTCATTGATTCATTAACCCGCTTTGCGCGTGCTCAACGCGAGATCGGACTGGCTGCCGGCGAGCCCCCTGCGCGCGGCGGATTTACCCCGTCGGTCTACACCATGCTTCCGCGCCTCATCGAGCGAGCGGGGAACACGATGGAGGGCTCCATTACGGCGATGTACACCGTGCTGGTTGATGGCGAGACCACCTCGGACCCGATCGGCGATGAAGCGCGCTCTCTACTCGACGGACATATCGTCCTGACGAAAAAGCTGGCTGAGCAGGGGCACTATCCTGCCATCGACGTACTGGCCAGTATCAGCCGTGTAATGAGTAACGTGGCCACTAGTCAGCAGCGCAAGTCAGCCTCCCGGTTTCGTGAGCTGATGGCACGATACGACGAGATGGAATTACTGATTCGGTTGGGCGAGTACAAGCCTGGTGGTGATCCGGTGGCAGATGTCGCGGTGCGGCTGCGACCCGAGCAACTGAAATTTTTGCGGCAGGATACGCGCCATCTGACGCCATTCGATCAGATGCTCAAGCAACTTGACGTCCTGGCAGAGTGAGTATGGATGACGCCTCCGGACTATTCGAAGGGGCCGGATTGCGGCGTGAACCGGTAGATATTCCGGAGCCAAAACGTCAGGATAAAAGCCTGCCCAAGCTGATTGGCGTGCATAAGCGCCGGCTGGAACGGATGGAGTGGGAGTGCTTGCAGGCCCGCTCAACCTGGCGCGAATTGCGTGAGTCAGTCGCACAGGTCAAACAGGACTGGCGCGATGCGCAGCAGCACGCCCGGGATTTCTGGGCTGACGCGCGCGCTGATTTTTTTCGGATGGAAATTTCGAGCGGAAAATTTCGTACCGCCAAGGGTGCGTATGAACGCAAGAAGCTCGAGGCCGAGCAAATCCATATTCAGGCGCGAGAAGCTGCGCAGCGCGCAAGGCAAGCCGGGCACGGCTACTTCTTGCTCAAGCAGTTGGTGCGAGCAGGGCATTTACGAAGCGAAAAGCTGGGTATGTTGCAAAAAATACTGCACGAGAAAAATAATCCACCGGAGTAAACAATGAGCACGGACCGCATACAAAGCAAGCCCAATGCCCCTCCTCCCCCGAAACCTGTGCAGTCGTACGCGTCGACACAGGATACTTCGGCCTTCGCTGCACGCTTGAAAAAATCCAGCGCCGAGCAAGGCAGGAGCGCGAAGAACAGCCGACGCGACGAGGAAAAATCACCCGCCTCCGCTTCGAGTAATTACGACGATTCATCCTGCGGGGTGCGAGGCATGGCTGCTGTCACGGCTGCAGCAGGGCGGGAGCACGATGGACAGGATGAGGAGGGTGGGAATTCCTGGAATGCTGTGAGTTCGGCTGATGAATCGGATGAGTTCGAGACGGACACTCTGGCCGACCAACTGGCACCGCTATCGGCGAACGACGGTCTGTTTGAAGTCCTTTTGCCGACTGGCAAAAAGCTGTCGGTCGCCGTGACAGTGACGGCGAATCGCTTGCGCTTTTTGCTCAGTAGTGATGCGGACGATCTGAACGAGCAGATAAAACGAAAAAAAAAGGAACTGGAGCAACGAATTGGACGACGTACAGGAAAGGACGTTAATTTGTCCGTCCTGTAACCGCGCTGCCTGAAAGACATTTCCATGCCCCCAAGCGAACCCGCAGCGACATTGGTAGCCGATTCAGGACCAGTTCAATCAGACCTCAAGCCCAAACGCCAACGCAAACCGCGTTCCAGCGGTATCGATGTTGCACACAGTGGTGGCCAGTCCGAAGACAGTATTACCGACCCCCCTCCGCGCAAGCGTGCGGTCAGCAAGCGAAGTACGCCGGTTGCACTGTCCGCAGACATCCTTGCCTCGGAAGAATCAGAAGTCGTCCCTCCTGAATCTGTCTTGCCGTTCAAGATTGATGTCATTCATCACGCTACAACCGTTCGTATCAGCTCCGCACAGGCAGTCCTGAGCAGAGTAGTGGGGGCGGGGCGCTATGCAAAGCTGACACAATTCGGGACCGATGCGATGCTTGAGCTGCAATTAAGCAAGTTGCCGGCGATGGATGCCGACCCTTACCGCGCGCTGGTGCTGCATGGTCCTGCCGGCGATATCGAGTTGAGTGACGGGGTACGACTGTTGATGGCGCTGACTGGTATTGACCTCGGTGAAAGTGCCGTCGAACTGCTGGAATCGCAGTGGCTTAACGCGTCAGTCGTGGGTCGACTGGTTGGCACACCATTGCAGGACATCATGTCGTTAAGCCGTGGCTGCCTTGCTCCTGGTACTGAAGATGTCACCTTGTGTCTGAGCTTGCGCGGCGGTCAACATGCCTTTTCTGTCATGGCCAAGGCCAGTGCCGCCTGCTGGCTGGCGTTTCTTGCACGCGGAGCCTGGTTGCACATCGGGCGGGATATTGAACATCAGCTTGATCTGCCGCTGACGTTCCCCTGGCGCATTGGTACCCATAACCTGGATCGCTCTACGCTGACTGCCCTGGTGGTTGGCGATGTGGTGCTTCCGAAATCCTGCTGGTTTGACTGCAGCGGAACTGGTCTGGTCTGCATTGGTAGTTGGCAATTATCAGTCATGTATTCCGCACCCGCGGGCATGACCTTACTCAGTCTGGAGACGCGCATGGATGCCCTTGGCACAATCGTGGATACCGACTCCCTAGTTATCCGCCCGTCGCTTGCCGACGCGAACGATACCGCCGGGCTCGATACCTTGCCTTTGCAATTGCATTTCGATATGGGATGTTGCCACACCACGCTTGGGGGCTTGCGCACGTTGGTGGCAGGGTGCGTGCTGCCCATTGAAGGTGGCTCACCGGCGGCAATCGGCATTTCGACTGGCGGACGAACCCTGGGTCAGGGCGAGCTGGTCGAGGTCAATGGACAGTTGGGGATTCGAATCACTTTCTGGAGCTGAACGTGGGTCCCGGCAAGTTTGATGTCGTCTCATTTTCGATCCTGCTGGCGGTGATGGCACTGGTGCCGCTGGTGGTGGTGACGACGACATCGTTCCTGAAAATCTCGCTGGTGATGCTGGTGACGCGCAATGCGCTTGGCGTCCAGCAGGTGCCGCCGACACTGGCGATCTATGGCATTGCGTTGTCGCTGACCTTATTCGTCATGTCACCCACCGTGCAGGAAATCAGCAGTCGCGTGGCCGAGATGGAGTTGGAGCAAAACTCTACCAAGCACAATCTGGCCGATGCGCAGGTGGCGTTTGAGCCCTTGCGCACTTTCATGCTGAAGCACTGCAAGCCCGATCAGCGGGAAATTTTCCTTGCGAGTGCAAAGAAACTCTGGCCCAAGGAATTCGCCGCAGAAGCGAAATCGACGGATGTCCTGGTGCTGGTGCCAGCCTTCGTCGTGTCGGAGCTTCAGACCGGCTATGAAGTCGCTTTTTTGATTTACATCCCGTTTGTGGTGATCGATTTGCTGGTGTCGAATTTGCTGATGGCTTTGGGCATGCAACAAGTTAGCCCGCAGACCATCACGGTGCCATTGAAGTTGCTGCTGTTTGTGATGGTGGATGGCTGGGGGAAGCTGCTCAATGCGCTTGCCATGTCCTATGCGTAACTGAACCTTTTGTCTGCCACCGTTCCCACTAAAAGGAGTAGCCAGCATGGCCGATACATTGAATTTTTTCCAGCAGGGCTTGTGGATGATCATTATGTTATCGGCGCCGCCGTTACTGGCGGCGGTCTTTTGTGGCAGCTTCATCTCGCTGATTCAAGCTGTCACGCAGATTCAGGATCAGACCCTGCCTTACGTCGTCAAGCTGATGGGTGTATCGATTACGCTGTCGCTGATGGGACGCTGGATCGGTAGTGAATTGATGCAGATGATGAATGCGGCATTCGCGCTCATCCCGATCGCCGGCCGCTAGCAACGCGTTTCAATGATGGAATCATCGCTGCTGCTGGATTTGCAAAATGCGTTGGTTGCCATGGCGCTGGTGATGCCGCGCTCGTTTGTCGTGCTGGCGATTCTTCCGGGATTCGGTACCCGTACGCTGGTTGGCCTTGCCCGTAATTCCATTGCGCTGGCGATCGCGTTGCCAGCCTGGTTACCCACCTATTATTTTGTCAAAACCGGCCAGGTGGATTACATCATGGCGGTGATGCTGGGATTCAAGGACGCCGGCATCGGACTGATGCTCGGCGTGTTGCTGGCGCTGCCAATCTGGGCCTTGCAGTCACTCGGATCCATTCTCGACACGCAACGTGCATCGACGCAGGTGATGGCAGACAACGCATCATTAGATTCAGATGCCAGCGCGCTCGGTGCAATGCTTGTACAGGCCGTTGTCATTGTCATGATTCAGGCTGGACTGATGACAGCGCTGGTCAGGATCATGATCGACAGTTATGGATTGTGGCCGGCGTTCTCTCTGATTCCACCGTTTGAACTCGGACATATGGATGTCGTCCTGAAACGTTTCGGCGAGTTTTTCTGGCACCTTGCTGTCTACGGCGGGCCGGTTCTGATTCCATTGGTACTGGTTGATTTTGCGATTGCCGTGATCGGTATTTTTGCGTCCAACCTGCAAGTATCGGCCATTTCTTCACCAATCAAAAGCCTGCTCGGACTGTTCATTTTGCTGGTGTACTGGCCGACGCTGGCGCACTACATTTCCTACGATTTTTCAGGCGTACTCGATCTGATTCCGCTCTTGCTGCAAGCGACGCCTGCAGGAGGGTAGATGAGCGAAAAAACCGAACAACCCACCGATAAAAAAATCGAGGATGCGCGCGAAAAAGGTCAGGTGCCCGTCAGTCGTGACATGGCGCGACTGGCCACTTTCTTTGTCATCGGGTTGCTGGCATTCGTCACTGAAAAGCTCTGGCACGCCGGTATTGACAGCTTGTTCGATCTGGCCTTCCAGCGCATCGGTTCACCATTCGTCCCGGCCATGCTGGAAATGGTCACCAGTGCTGGCAAGCTGATACTGGTCATTTTCGGTGCCGTAGCGATCACTGGCGCGGTGGTGGCCATCATGGCGTTCTGGGGACAGTTTGGCATTTTGTTGTCGGCTAAAGCGCTCGAACCCAAACTGGACAAACTCAATCCCGTTCAAGGGATGATGCAACTGTTCTCCAAGAAAAAGCTGGTCGAACTGGTGGTCTCGTTAGGCAAAGCCATTCTGATTGGATACGTGATGTTTGTGATCATTCAGGATCAGTTGCCAACCATTCTGAAGTTATCGGGGGGCGCTCCACAAGACGTGTATTACGGTTTTGTCGAATTATTATTTTCGATCTTCAAGATCGCGGTTGGTATCTGCTTCAGTTTTTCGCTGGTGGACCTCGTCTCTCAGCGTTTTTTTCATACCAAGTCGCTGATGATGAGCATGGATGAGATCAAGCGCGAGTACAAGGAGTCGGAGGGCGATCCGCTGGTCAAGGGCACGCGCAAGCAGCTGGCACAGGAGTGGGCCAATGAAGAACCGGCCGCGCGTACTGAAAACGCCAATGCGGTGGTCGTCAACCCTACGCATTTTGCGATCGCCCTGTTTTATGATTTTGATGCCCCAGCGGTTCCGGTGGTGCTGGCCAAGGGCAAGGACGAGACCGCTCAGTTGATGATAGCGCGCGCGCACGAACTCAAAATCCCTGTGATCCGTCACGTCTGGTTAGCCCGCACCCTGTATGCGACCGCAAAACCCGACAATCCGATTCCGAAAGCCAGCTACGATTCGGTGGCATATGTGTATGCGTTGATTCAGGAAATGCGGGACAGCGGTGACTTCAAGCCACTGACCGAACTTGAAATGTATGGGAACCCGCCGACCGATGACTGACCGTTTCAGTTTCACCATTGAACGCTATCATCGCTGCCGCACGGTGAGGCTGGTGCGGGTATGGGGAACAGGGAACAGATGGACTCGCTTGTCGTGGTTTTCGACATTGGCGACGCAAACCTGGATAGTGGCTTTTCATTTTTAACCGCAAGTCTTGCCTGACGCGCACTTTGCGCAATTCAGATAACATAGACCTCCCTGGTATTGGGAGCCGTCGCTTCCAGCCCGGGTCGATTTTTTTTCATTCAGCTAACAATGAACCCAACGACTCCCTCAAATGAAGTAAAAACACCTGTCGCGCTCCCCGTGTCGCAGACCATCCGCCAACGTATTATCGCGAGCAAGACCCGCTTTCATGCTAACGACAACATTGCCGACTTTATCAAGCCGGGAGAGTTGGACGCCTTGCTGGAAGAGGTGCAAGGCAAGCTGCACGGCGTACTGCAGAGTCTGGTAATCGATACCGACAGCGATCACAATACTCAGGATACGGGGCGCCGGGTCGCCAAAATGTTCATCCATGAAGTATTTCGTGGGCGTTATGTGCCGATGCCGGCACTGACGGAATTTCCGAACGCAGCTCATCTCAATGAGTTGATGATCATCGGTCCTATTACCGTGCGCAGCGCTTGCTCGCATCATTTGTGTCCGATCATCGGACGTATCTGGATCGGTGTGATGCCCAACGAGCATTCGAATCTGATTGGTCTGTCCAAGTATGCCCGGATAGCCGACTGGATCATGAGTCGACCACAGATTCAGGAAGAGGCGGTCGTGCAATTGGCCGATATCCTGCAGGACAAGATTCAGCCGGACGGACTGGCCATCGTGATGGAGGCCGATCACTTCTGCATGCACTGGCGTGGCGTGAAGGATATGGATTCCAAAATGATCAACAGCGTCATGCGCGGATCATTCCTGAAAGACCCAAATTTGCGCCGTGAATTTCTGTCGCTCCGCAACGTCAAAAAATAATCGAGGAATCGCCATGTTAGTCCGCTTACTGTATGCAAGTCGCACGGTCGACAAGAACTCGACCGAATTGGTCAACTCCATCATGGCCCAGTCTCGTCGGAATAATCCGTCGCAAGGCCTGACTGGTATTTTGTGTTTTAGCGGGGATATTTTTATCCAGGTCCTGGAAGGCAGTCGGACCGCAGTCAATGCCTTGTATAGCCATATCCTCAAAGATCCGCGTCACACGGGCGTCCAGATTCTGCATTTTGAAGAAATTACCGAGCGGCGTTTTGCTGGCTGGACCATGGGGCAGGTCAACCTGGCAAAGCTGAATACATCGGTGTTGCTGAAGTATTCCGAATTGCCTGAACTGAATCCTTTTGCGGTATCGGGTCTGGTCTCAATGGCGTTGCTTGATGAACTGATCGCCACCGCGTCGATCGTCGGTCGTGCCTGACTGAAATTTCTTGGTGGTTATGTTGGCTGGCGCACATCGTACGACACCGGGATGACAGATGATTAACATTGTTGATCATTATCTCCCGGAGAGTAACTTCATGAAGCCATCGGACAAAACCCGCTCTGTCGTCTCGTTCATAGCGACAGCGACACTTGCCTTGCTATGCTTTTCAGCGGGTACGGCCTTGATCGCTAACTGGATGATGGATGGTGAAGGCTTGCCGATAGATATCGCGGCTCCTTTGGAGTAACTACTGCGGATAGAGCGCGTGGCTTCTGGCGTACAAGCGTACCAGTCCCAGCAACGCGTCGATGGCAGGCGTCGCCACCTCCACTTGCAGGCCGATTTCTCGTACCGCACCAACCAGCGCATCAATTTCGAGAGCGCGTCCGGCCTCCGCATCCTGCAGCATTGATGTCTTGAATGCGCCGAGCTGGCGTGTCAATCGCATTCTTTCTTCCCCGCTTTGTTCAATGTGGCAGCCGATCCGATTCCCGATGGCAGCGGCTTCCGCCATCGCCTTCAAACAAAAATCTCTTACCAGCGGGTCGTCAAGCACCTTGTCGGCACTGGCGCCCGTCATCGCCGAGAGCGGATTCATCGTCATGTTGCCCCACAATTTGTACCAGATATCGCGGTGAATATCGGTGCTGGCTTCGGCATCGAAACCGGCATTGGCGAGCAGGGCCACCAGAGCGGACAGACGTGATGATTGGCTCGGTAAGGCTTCGCCGAGGATCAGACGGTTACCAAAACCTGGACGGATCAAGCCGGGCTCCGGTGCACTGCTCGACAGATGCACGACACAGCCGATCAGTTTTTGCACCGGCATTGCCCGCGCGAGGAGCCCGTCAGGGTCCAGTGATTGCAGGCGCAAGCCTGAAAAGGGGCGTGCCGGTTGTTCAAAAAACCACCACGGGACGCCATTCATGGCGGTAACGATGCAGGTTTCGGGGCCGAGAAGGGGCGCAATCCGGGTTGCCACGTCGGCGAGCGCCGTCGACTTGACGGCGAGAATCACGATATCCTGGACACCTATCCGGGAAGGCGTATCGTCCGCCCTGATCATGATGTGACGGATGCCCGTACTGTCCTCGATACGCAGCCCATGCTCACGAACGGCTTCCAACGTTCGGCCACGGGCAACAAGACTGAGCTGATGGCCATTTTCTTGCTGTGCCAGTCGTGCGGCAAGGAGTCCTCCCACCGCACCCGCGCCATAAATCGCTATCTTCATTTTGGGTTTCTCTCAGTTCGTTATACCGGTTGTTTCTGTTCAGGCACCCACTATCCAGCCCTCGAGCGGATCAAAGTCTGGCAAGCCGAAACGTGAGTCGCGGCGCTGCCATGCCCAGGCGGCCAGCACGCCACAGAGGGCTGCATCTAGCAAGTCGCCGCTGGCGTCATCAAGGAGGGCGGCACGATGCGGTCCGGCGTCGAGCTGGATGGCAAAGCGGTGATCGCCGCGTTCAAGATGGTCGAGAATCATCGCACGTGCGTCATGGCGTGCGGGCGTTTGCTTCGTACGATCATCGTTCTTGTAGGAAGCGCGGGTAATCGAACGCGCCAGCATGCCCGGATAGCCTTCCAGCGCGATGCGCTGCGGATCGCCGGCATCGATACCGGGCAGCGTCACACCGGCAGTTCGCAATAGCGGCACGCCGGCGTGCAACATGTAGGCAACTGGCGGGTTAACCCATTTCATCGAGGATGACGATCCGGCTGGAATATCCGTTGCCCGATGAGCGAATTTGCCTCCTACCGGACGGGCATCACAGAATGCCTTGAACGTCGTACGCATTTCGGATCGGGACAGAGATGCCAGATGCGTCATCAGTGCCGGCCATGTGACAGGCCAGTGCAGGTGTTCAACGAGTTCACGCGGTAACGAAAATGGGAAGTCAAAGGCCCCCAGCCATGGCCCGGGTTGCTGCAGCCACTGCGCGAAGCTGGCGAAGTCGGGGAGTGCTTGCAAGTTTTCAAGGTGCCAGGTTTCAGCAATCAAATGCCCCGAGGCGATGGTAATGGTTTTGCGACGCGTGGGTGCCGAGGTGAAGTCGACGCCATGCAATAACCAGCTTGATTCCGGATCGAGATGCATTGTGTGCGATGAAGTGAAAGTGCCACTATTCTACCGGGCAATAAAAAAAGGCACCCGAAGGTGCCTTTCAATCAACCATGCATTGCAGCAGGCTTGCGCCTGCAAGCAATTAGAACGTGTGGCGAACGCCGACGTTGAACAGGTTGTCGGTTTGGCCAAGGCCACCGGCATTCATGTTTGCGAGGCCGTCGTTAGACAAACGTGCATACGATGTGTACAGGTTGGTACGCTTTGACAGCGCATAGGTGTAACCCAGAGCAACTTGGTCCGAATTAGCATTGCTCAGGACTTTGTTCGTGCGCTTGGTGTAGTCCACCAGGAAAGTGCTTGCGCCGAAAGGAACGGTTGCGCCGATCATGTAGTCGCGACGATCAAGGCGGGTAGCGATCGATGCATCGCTCTTGACGGTGTCAGCAGCAGCGTGTGCTTTGACCATACCGAAGTCATAAGTGCCGCCCAGCAGGGTGGTTTTTACTTTGTCGGTTGGAACAGCAGCGATGACTGGGGTTGCGCCAACAGCTGACGCGCTGATTGCAGCGATGTCAGAAACGTTGTGGACCAATGCAACCATCACAGGGCCGTTTGCATATTGCAAGGCGCCTGAGATTTGACGGCCGGTGGTGTTGTTACCAGCGACTTCGCCGAAACCGTATTCAAATTGACCTGAGAAACCGGCCAGGTTTGGTGTTTCGTATTTGATGGCATTGTTCATACGACCGCTGTTCAGGCCCATGGCACCAGGAGTACCGTTTGCCGACTTGGTCGTGTCGTTTGTGCCGCCTTGACTGAAGAAGCGAGTTGCATCGCCGGCCAGACCAATACGGAATGGATCAAGTGCGTCGAGGTTGTCGCGCAGCAGGGTGTTCTGACGACCCAGTTTGACGGCGCCGAAGTCACCTTGCAGACCAACGAACGATTGACGGCCGAATGCTGTATTGCCTTGACCGAAACCACCGGTGTCGACATTGAGACCTGTTTCCAGGGTGAACAGACCTTTCAGGCCGTTACCGAGATCTTCAACACCGCGGAAGCCCAAACGGCTGCCCGACTGGATACCGCTGTTCAGTGCTGTCGTTGTGGCTGTGCCATTGTCATCACGGGAGATACCCATGTCGACAACACCATAGACGGTCACGGATGACTGGGCTGCTGCCGAGCCAGCGATGGTGCCGAGGATGGCGAGTGCGAGTAGCGATTTTTTCATTGTGAAATTTCCTAGTAGTGAAAACAAAAGTTGTCGGGGAATTACCATAACAATCCCACAATAGTGTAGAGATCCGCCATGACATCTTGATGACTAAGCGACTAGATACTTTGCCAATCATTCCGTCAGATAAGACTGATCTCGCTCAAGTAAGTTGCACTATCGTTAAAACTGTTTTTGAGTGATCCGCACTGCTTTATGGCAACGCAACAATCAACAGGCCGAAGTCTAGCCTATGTTGGCGGCTGGCGTTAACAACCAACCACAGGACTGTCTCTGTTTTGCAACGCATTGACTTTTCATTTGTTTGCGTTGCACCAATCAGGCCGGCGTTTTGGTGCGAACAAGTGCCTTGCAAAATGTAGTCGAGACAACGAATGAATTGTCTCGGCTAATCAGTCAGGCTGATGCATTGCGGGATAAAGGGCGAATGCCTCAAGCCCCAGGGGCGGCATCGGGAAGTACCACGTTGACATCGAGCACCTCCAGATTTCCCTGTCGATCCAGCGAAATTTTGATGTCGTCGGCATTGACTTTGGTGTACTTGGAAATCACCGCAATCAATTCCTTGTGCAGTGCCGGCAAGAAGTCCGGCCCGGAGCGGCCATTGCGCTCGCGCGCAATGATAATTTGCAATCGTTCTTTGGCTGCACTGGCCGTTTTAGGCTTGCTGGCAAATAAGAAGGATAAGAGAGCCATTTATTTCCCCCTGAAAATACGCTGCAGGAAACCCGGTTTTTCATAGGTCGTGAATTTCAGCGGCACGTCTTCGCCGAGGAAGCGCGAGACAAGGTCCTGATAAGCCTGGGACACGTCACTGCCTTCAATGTGAATAGCCGGGTTGCCTTGATTCGACGCCGCCAGCACGGATTCTGATTCGGGAATAATCCCAACCAGCGGAATACGCAAGATTTCCTGTACGTCGGTGTAGGACAGCATTTCGCCCGATTCGACACGCTTCGGGACGTAGCGGGTGATCAGCAGATGTTCCTTGACGGGTTCGCCGCCATTTTGGGCACGGCGTGATTTGGCCTGGATGATGCCGAGGATGCGGTCAGAGTCGCGCACCGAAGACACTTCGGGATTGGTCACGATAATGGCTTCATCCGCAAAGGTCAGCGCCATCACTGCGCCACGTTCGATACCCGCCGGCGAATCGCAAATAATATATTCGAATCCCATGCCATCGAGATCCTTCAGAACGCGCTCGACGCCGTCTTCTGTCAACGCATCTTTGTCACGGGTCTGTGACGCAGGTAGCACAAACAAATTCTCGCAATGTTTGTCCTTGATCAATGCCTGATTCAATGTGGCTTCACCGTTGATGACGTTGATCAGATCATAGACAACTCGTCGTTCGCATCCCATGATCAAATCGAGATTACGCAAGCCAACATCAAAATCGAGGACGGCGGTTTTATGACCCCGCAGGGCGAGCCCGGAGGCAAAGCTTGCGCTAGACGTGGTTTTGCCAACTCCACCTTTGCCGGACGTTACAACAATGACTTTTGCCACAAATGGGCTCCTTTCAGAAACGATATGAATTATGAATTTACCGATAGTACGTCGAGACGATCACCAACAAGCCGAATTTGTACGGCGTGGTTGGCTAATCCTTGCGGGTAGCCGTTTTCGAAGGTGCGGTAGATGCCTGCAATCGATACCAGTTCGGCTTCCATCAGCGACGTAAAAATACGTGCATCGGCATTTCCGCTGGCCCCGGCCAGTGCACGTCCGCGCAAAGGCGCGTAGACATGAATGCTGCCGTCGGCGATAACTTCGGCACCGTTGTTGACTGCTGCCGTGATGATCAGGTCACAGCCGCGCGCATAGACGCGCTGCCCGGCACGTACCGGCGTATCAACAATCATGGTGCCCATGGCAGCGGCTGCAGCGATGGGAGGAGTAACGACAGCGGTAACGACAGGTCGCGCCGGTTCCGGCGTTGCGGCTGTGCGTGGCTTGACGCTGCGGTCCAGCGTCAGACCGTTGGCCAGGATATCGGCTTCCATGCCAGGCGGCGCGTTGCGCACCGCCACGGCATGCAATCGATACGACTTGAGCAAGCCGACCAATACGGACCAGTCCGGTCGCGTGCCGGTCAGGTCGAGGTCACCGATGTCAATGACGGCGAGCTCATCGTCGAAAAAATCGGCTTCGCCTCCGGTCATGTCGCGCATTGCGGCGTCGAGCTTCGCCGGATCGGTCTGATGCAGGATCGCCGAGATGGCGACAACGGTCGAAATCTTGATGTCTATCGGCTTGCCAGTCTGATTTTTTTGCATGGGGAAAGTGGTGGGGCTTAACGCATTGTTGCTGCTCAGACAGTGTGTCTGGCAGGATCGAAACCGCATTATACCGTCTCGCTTTGAGCGAATTCCTGCCTTATCTCAGTGTTATTGCAGGAGGTAGCCAGGAACGTCGGTTTCGCAAAAACGGCCCGGCGGTTTTTGGCGCGCGTGTAGAATCACTTCCTTTTTGTCAGGCTGCCATGTGGTTCAAGAATCTCCAGATTTATCGTCTTCCTGCTCCTTGGGATATGGATGCCGAGCGGCTTGAAGCAGCGCTCGCTCCCCAGACTTTCCAGCCATGCACGAGCCTCGACATGCAAACCCAGGGCTGGATTTCGCCGCGCGAAAACGGCATGCTGGTCCACACGGTCAACAAGCAATTACTCATCGCCTTGGGCACTGAAAAGAAGTTATTGCCGGCCAGCGTGATCAATCAGGTAGCGAAAGCGCGGGCCGGTGAGATCGAAGAGCAGCAAGGTTTCAAGCCGGGCCGCAAGCAAATGAAAGAGATCAAGGAACAGGTCACCGATGAATTGCTGCCGCGTGCATTCAGCATCAATCGCACCACCTGGACCTGGATTGATCCCGTCAACGGCTGGCTGGTCATTGACGCCGGGACAGCAGGCAAGGCCGACGAAGTACTCAAATTGCTCATCAAAGGGATCGAGAAATTGCCGATGGAAAGCCTGCATGTCGTGCAGTCACCCGTAGCCGCGATGACCGAGTGGCTGATGGCCGACGCGCCCAAAGGGTTCACGGTCGATCAGGATACCGAGCTGCGTGCGGGTGGCGAGAGCAAGGCGACCGTGCGCTACGTCAAGCAAACCATCGAGCCGGTCGACGTCCAGCGTCACATCGCGGACGGCAAGCAATGTACGCGTCTGGCCATGACCTGGAATGATCGTATTTCCTTCGTGCTGACCGAGTCGCTGACGGTCAAGCGCATCACGCCGCTCGACATCATCAAGGAAAGTGCCGACACCGGCGCACGGGATGACGACGAGCGTTTCGATGGCGACATGATGTTGATGACCGGCGAGTTGGCCAAAATGCTGGATGATCTGGTGTTCGCACTGGGCGGGCAAATGCAGCCGAAATAAATTCAGCAGCCTGGTGGTACGAAAGGGTGGATCGCACGGCGGGTCTGCCCTTTTTTATTTGGGCGAAACTATCCCTGCAGGAAAGCGATGGTTATAAAAAATGGGGTACTAAAAGGAACTGCTGTAACGGCTTGACGGCAGAAATACATGCGTGCATTCTTCAACACGGCAATGACCAAGCTCTTCTAGGTTCTCGCTTCGGATCGACTATCTGGCAATGCTGTTGTCGGCGATCGCTCTCCTGGGTTTTCATCGCTGCACACCGTGGATAACACCTGATGGCGCCATTTTCTTTCGGCTCGGATTCCTTGTTCAACATCGCGGCCGAATCGGTTGGTCTGATTGTCATGGTGTGGGAACTGCAGCAGGACAGGATTCATTACAGTGATCAGTGGTCGGTGCTCACGGGGTGTAGCAGTCCAGAGGGCAGTCTGACGGCAACCGAGTTGCGGGCAATGATGCATCCGGATGATCTGGCAGATCTTGACAAGACGATCGTGCTCTGCCTCAAAGGCGTGAGTCAATTTTATGATGCCGAAGTACGGGTGCGTGGTGCCAGCGGCCAGTGGGTCTGGCTGGCAGCGCGCGGTCGCGTACTCGAGCGCGATGCAGCGCAACGGGCCCTGCGCATGGTCGCCTCCTTCATGGATGTGAGTCATCGCAAGCATGCCGAACAGGTCCTGTCCGAGAGCGAGCAACGCTACCGTTCCATCTTCACGACCAGCCAGCACGGCATCCTGCTGGCCGAACTGGGCGGCAATATCTTGTCTGCCAATCCGGCGGCGTGCCAGATTACCGGTTATACCGAAGCGGAGCTGATGCAGATTGGCCGCGCAGATCTACTGGACCCCACGGACCTGCGGGTGAAGGCGCTACTGGAACAACGCGCACGTACTGGCAGCTGTCACGGTCATGTCAGGATGATTCGCAAGGATCGGGTGCCCATCGAAGTGGCGTTCTCGTCTGCGATCTTTGTCAATCATGCCGGCGGTCTGAGCGCCAACGTGGTTTTGCAGGATGTCACCGAGGCGTGCCTAACTGAACGCAAGTTGCAGCGACTGACCAGCCTGTATGACGCGCGCAGTCGCTGCAATCACGCCATTATCGAAAGCACGACGCCGCAGAGGCTGTTCGCCGCCGTGTGCAAGATCGTGGTCGAGTGTGCCGAATTTGGTTTGGCCTGGATCGCCCTAATCGATCCGCTGACACGGCGTCTCGAGCCAGCCTGCGCGGAAGGAGTGGAGCGTGCCTATATCGAGCATACGTCGATTAGCGTCAACCCCGACATTCCTGCCGGATGTGGTCCGCTGGGCCGGGCGATCCGGCAAAACAGCAACGTCATCAGCAATGACTTTCTCAATGATCCATCCGCATTGCCATGGCGCGAACTGGCCATCTCCCATGCTTTCCACGCGGCCGCCGTCTTCCCGCTGCAACAAGGCAATGCGACTATCGGTGCGCTGGTGCTGTATGCGTCCGAGAAGGATTATTTCGATGCGCAACTCGTCGACCTGCTGGCAGAAATTGCCCGCGATATTTCGTTCGGCCTCGACAACATGCAACGCGATATTGCGCTGTCGAGCAGCGAGGCACGTTTTCGCACGCTATGGGAGACCAGCACCGATGCGATTCTGATGATGACGCACGCATCGGTGATTCGCTACGCTAATCCTGCCTTGCAGGACTTGTTTGGCTACGCGCCGGAGCACGTCGTTGGTCAGCATCTGAGCATGCTGCAACCGGCTCGCCTGCATGCAGCGCACGACAAAGGCGTGCAGCGCTATTTACAAACCCGGCACCAGCACCTCAATTGGCGCGCGGCCAACGTGGTCGGATTGCATGCTGACGGCCACGAATTCCCGCTCGAAATTGCTTTCAGCGAAGCCTGCATCGACGGCGAACAATTGTTCATCGGCTTCCTGCGCGACATCACCGAGCGCGAGCGTAATCACGATCTGATCACGCGCCAGAACAGAATCCTGAAACTGATTTCCGGCGGTGCCGAGCTGGAAGTGACGCTGGCAGCCATCATGCAACTGCTTGAAGAGTTGCTCGATGACGTCTTGTGCACGATCGAGGAACTGCATGACGAGGACGATAGCCAGACCTGGCATGTCAGGTCGGCCGTACCGGAAAGCTTCAGCCGCACCATGCTGCGTCAGGCGGCCAGTGCGAACGCGGCCCCGCAGTCCGGCTGGCAATTACCGTTGATCGTGACGGACCTGGAGCACGATCCAGCCTACGCGGATTGCCTCGCGATCGCCCGCGAACAAGGCGTACGGGCCTGCAGTTTCTGGCCGATTCCCGGTCGCCAGGCGGATCCGTTGGCTACGCTGACGCTCTACTACCGGCATGCGCGCGGTCCCTCGGAGCTGGAACGCTCGCTGTTGCCACCGGTTCTGGACCTGATCGGGTTGGCGATTGAAAACAAACGCTCCGATGAGCGAATCCGCTATCTCGCGCATCACGACGATCTGACCGGTCTGCCCAACCGGGCGCGCTTCATGCAGGAGCTCGAACTGGCTTTGGCACGGGCGGCGCGTAGCGGGCACCAGGTCGGGTTGTTGTTTCTGGATCTGGATCGCTTCAAGGACATCAACGATGAAATGGGGCACCAGATCGGCGATGCGGTTCTGTGCGAAGTGGCCAACCGGCTGCGTGCGAATGTGCGCGAAGTCGATATGGTGGCGCGGCTGGGGGGCGACGAATTTGTCGTGATGGCCGAGGATTTTGATGATGGCCTGGTACTTGCCGGTATCGCTCTCAAACTGATCGAGAAAATCAGCCAGCCAATCCACATCGAGCATCATGATTGCTGCATGACTGCCAGCATCGGCATCAGCACTTACCCGAAGGATGGCGACGATATCCATGCGCTGATCCGCAGTGCCGATGTGGCGATGTACCGTGTCAAGGAGCAGGGGCGCAACAGCCATCAGTTCTTTGATGGCCGTAGCAAGGGTATCGAAGCGGTCCTGTCAGGCGGCGGCGGGTGACACAAAAAAGCGCTCGCTCATTTCTTCCAGTCCGACCGAGCCTAGCACCTCCTGCAGGCGTTCGGCCGGCCGGCGGCGCGGCAAATCCTTGTAGGTCGCGATGATCAGTTCGTTCTTCATCGAGTGTTCCCAGCCGACCAGTTCGGTCACGCTGACCTGATAGCCATGGGCTTCGAGTTGCAGGCAGCGCAGTACGTTGGTGAGCTGGCTACCAAATTCACGCGTGTGCAAAGGATGGCGCCACAATTCGGTCAAGGCGCTCTTGCCGAGTGCCTTGCCTTTCAACCGGTTCAGCACCGAAGCGACTTCGGCCTGGCAGCACGGCACCAGCACCATGTGCCTGGCCTTTTTTTTCAGGCCGAAATGGATGGCATCGTCGGTCGCGGTATTGCAGGCGTGCAGCGCAGTGACGATGTCAATGTGCTCCGGCAGCAGCGGCGAATCAATCGAGTCGGCCACCGACAGGTTCAGGAATGACATGCCGGGAAAGTGCAGGCGCCTGGCCAGTTCTTCGGATTTCCTGACTAGCTCATCGCGGGTTTCGATGCCGTAGATATGCGAACCATCGGTCAGCGATTTGAAGAACAGGTCGTACAGGATGAAACCGAGATACGACTTGCCGGCACCATGATCGACCAGTCGCACACCGCCTTCGCCGGAGGTTGCCTGCACGGCTTTCATCAGTGGTTCGATGAATTGATATAAATGATAGACCTGCTTGAGCTTGCGTCGGCTGTCCTGGTTGAGCTTGCCATCGCGGGTGAGGATGTGCAGTTCCTTGAGCAGTTCGATCGATTGACCGGGGCGGATTTCCGGAATGGTTTCCATGGCAGCTTCCTTGTTGAGCGAGGCGGGAGTATAAGCCGTCGCACAGGCATAATGTGCGCAGTGCGTGCTGTATTTTCCGGCACCGATCCCGACACCGTCCTGAACTGCCACCGTCCCTCATGAACCTCGCTCTCTCACCGCCCCGATCGCTTGCCCTGTTTTGCAAAGTCGTCGACAACTTCGGTGACATCGGTATTTGCTGGCGCCTGGCCAGGCAACTGCATCAGGAGCACGGCATTGCCGTCACCTTGTGGGTCGACGACCTGACCAGTTTCCGGCGTCTGTGTCCGGCAGTACAAACGGATGTCGATGTGCAGCAGGTCGCCGGTGTGACGGTGCAGCACTGGCGCGATCAGGACGGCGTGTTCGCCACGTGTGATGTCGCCGAGCTCGTCATCGAATTTTTTGGCTGCGAACTTCCTCCCGGCTATGTCGCTGCGATGGCGCAGTGCGTGCCGCGTCCGGTCTGGCTGAACCTCGAAGGGCTCAGTGCCGAAGCATGGGTCGAAGGTTGCCACACCTTGCCCTCGCCGCATCCGCGTCTGCCGATCACCAAGCATTTCTTTTTCCCTGGTTTCACCGCACAAACCGGCGGTCTGCTGCACGAAGCCGGGTTGCAGCAACAGCGTTTGCAATTTCAAAGTGATCCGGAAATCAGCAGGCATTTCCTGGCGACGCTAGGCGTGACGCCGATGGAAATGGCGGCACTGAAGGTCTCGCTATTTTGCTATCCGCATGCACCGCTGGCAGCGCTGTTCGAGAGCTGGCAGCAGCACGGTGCAGCCATCACCTGTCTGGTTCCCGAAGGCGTGGCGGTCGATGCGGTGGAAGCATTTCTCGGCGAGCGGGCGATGCCGGGTGCGGTCCGCACGCGCGGTTCGTTGACAGTGCGGGTACTGCCGTTTGTGGCGCAACCGGACTATGACAAATTGCTGTGGGCCTGCGACCTCAATGTCGTGCGCGGTGAGGATTCGTTCGTGCGGGCCCAGTGGGCCGGCCGGGCCTTTGTCTGGCATATCTATCCGCAGGACGAGAATCTGCACCACGTCAAACTACGCGCATTTTTGCAGCGTTATGCGCCGGCAAGCACTAGCCTGATCGCCGCCTCATTGCGCTGGAACGACGCCGCGCACGAAGACGCGCACATCGCACAAGACTGGCCGGTGCTGTGGCAGCGATTGTTTGCAGACCTGCCAGCAATTGCTCGGGCTGCGACGGATTGGCAGCAGGAAATGCAACTGCACGGTGATTTGGCAACCAATTTGCTGAAGTTTGCCGTCGCTGTTCGGTCTGCCGCCGAAGAAAACAAGGTACAATCCGCGGTCGCCCGATAGCGTTTTTTTTCGATGAATCGTGAGCCTGCGGCACCGGTGTCCCTGTGGCGCCTGATGATTTTCATACAACTTAATTTTTACGACCATCTCTATGAAACCTGCAAAAGAAATTCGTGTTGGCAACATCATCATGGTGGATAGCAAGCCTTTCATCGTGCTTCGCTCTGATGTCAACGGGTCGAGCCGTACCGGCTTCACCTACAAATGGAAAACCAAGAATCTGCTGACCGGCGCGCCGATGGAAAACGTTTTCCGCGGTGACGACAAGTTTGAAGTCGTTGTCCTCGACAAGAAGCCAGTCACCTTTTCGTACTTCGCTGATCCGTTGTTCGTCTTCATGGACGAGGAATACAACCAGTATGAAATCGAAGAAGAGAACCTGGGCGATGCATTGCACTACCTGAAAGACGGCATGGAATGCGAAGCGGTCTTTTACGAAGGCAAGGCGATTTCGGTTGAATTGCCGATCACCATCGCACGCCAGATCATTTACGCCGAGCCAGCCGTCAAGGGCAACACATCAGGCAACGTCCTGAAAGAAGCCCGTCTGGAAAACGTCATCGAAGCCAATCAGCATACGATTCAGGTACCGCTGTTTGTCAGCCAGGATGATGTAATCGAGCTCGACACACGGACCAACGAGTACAAGAAAATCGTACGCAACTAAGTTGTAGTCGACTGAGTTGTAGTCGACCAAGTTGTAGTCAGCTAAGTTGTAGTCAACCAAGTTGTAATCAGCTTGCACGCAAAAAAAACGCTGCCCTCCCGGCAGCGTTTTTTTTTGCGCGTTTTCTTGACGGGCATCACCAATGCAATCGGCAGGGGCGATGTCAAAAAAACCAGCAGAGCAACATCCTGCCGACAGCAATTACTGAGACAGAAAACTCCGATGCATCCGGACGATCTGTTCACCGGTCTGGCCTGCGCAAAGGTCGTGCAGCGTGTAGGTATTCATGGTGCTGTAAAACGCCTGCAAGCCGGCCTTCAGCGCATCGCGCAAGATGCAATCATTGCGCAGGTGGCAAGCCAGTCCTTCGCAATCAATCAGTTCGTCATTGCCTTCCAGTTCGAGCAGGATCACGCCAACCTGCAGCGTCATCGTATCGGCCGCCAGGCGCAGGCCGCCGTTGCGTCCGCGGGTGGCATCGACCCAGCCGGTGCGCGCGAGGTGACCAGCCACCTTGATCAGATGATTGATCGGAATCGCGAATTGCCCGGCGATTTCGGCTACCGTCACCGGGCTTTCCCGCGTGCCGCTGCGGGCGAGATAGATCAGGACGCGCAGTCCGATATCCGAGTAACGGGTCAGACGCATGACAGACCACCGGTAAATGGAGCTGCCTGCTTGCTATTAACGCTGCTTATTAATGACATATCAAACTTCTTTCTTGGCTTGTTGGCCTTGTTTATTGGAAAACCATGCGTACGCCAGCGGCAAGAGCAACAGCGTGAAGAACGTCGCCGACACAATGCCGCCGACAATGACCACTGCAAACGGCCGCTGGGTTTCGGAGCCGATGCCGTGCGACAGGGCTGCCGGTAGCAGACCTAGTCCAGCCATCAGCGCCGTCATCAGGATCGGTCGCAAGCGCGAGACCGCACCTTCGATCGAACTGGTCAGTCCGTTCTGGCCAGCCTGTCCGTTCTCGATAATCTGCTCGACCATGATCACGCCGTTCTGTACCGAGATGCCGGCCACGGCAATGAAGCCGACCGCTGCCGAGACTGAAAAATGCAATCCTGCCAGGGCCAGTCCGAGGATGCCGCCGATCAGTGCAAACGGCACGATGGCCAGTACCAGCAAGGCTTTTGGTACCGACTTGAACGCCCAGAACAGCAATGAAAAAATCAGCAGGCCGGTGATCGGTACGATCACTTCGAGCCGCTTGACAGCACGTTGCTGGTTCTCGAACTGGCCGCCCCAGCTGATTTGATAACCGGGGGGCAAGTGCACCTGGTCGGCGACTTTCTGCTGCGCTTCGGCGACGAAGCTGCCCTGATCGCGTCCCAGCAAGTTGGCTTTGACCGAGGCATTGCGTTCGCCGGCTTCACGGCTGATACGCGCCGGTCCCTGACGGATATCGATACGCGCCAGATCACCGAGCGCCACGGTACCGGTTGCACCCGGCAAGCTGATCTGCAGTGCAGCGATATCGTCGACAGAATTGCGCGCGTTCTCCTGCAAGCGGATCACGATATCGAAGCGGCGATCGCCTTCGAAATAGACATTGACGGCATTGCCCGCCAGCGCGGTCTGGATCGCCGTATTGACATCGGCGACATTAATGCCGAGCCGGGCCATGCGTTCGCGGTCCATCACGATATCGAGTTCGCTCTGGCCGCCGATCTTGACCGCAGCCACATCGGCCGCACCCTGAATGGTCGACAGGATGGCCGCAATCTGCTCGCTCTTTTGCGCCAGGATGGCCAGATCCGGACCAAAAATCTTGATCGCTATTTCGCCTTTCACACCAGACAGCGCTTCTTCGACGTTGTCCTGTATGACTTGCGAAAAATTGGTCGGCAGACCGGGCAGGTGATGGATTTTTTCGGTCATGTCAGCCACCAGCGCGTCCTTGTCCTTGAAGTTCCAGGTGGCATGCGGTTTCAGGTCGGCCAGGATTTCCATGTTGTTCGGCCCTTTCGGATCGGTGCCGTCGTCGGGCCGGCCGATGTGCGAGAGCACGTTATTGACTTCCGGATAGCTCTTCAGGATGGCGCGTACCTGCTGTTCCATGGCGCGGGTTTTTTCCAGCGAACTGGAGTTCGGCAGGCTGATCGTCAGCCAGATATTGCCTTCGTCCAGCTTGGGCAGAAACTCGCTGCCCAGCATCGGTGCCAGCACCATCGTCAGCACCAGCGCCGCGGCGGCACTACCGAAGACCAGCTTGCGGCGTTGCTGTGCGCCAGTCAGCATGCGCCGGTACCAGGCCTGTATTGCCGCCATCCAGTTGCTATGCTGTTCGGCCATCGGATGGCGCTGCATGGTCCACGCCAGCAGCGTCGGCACCAGCGTCATCGTCAGGATGATGGCACCGACCATCGCAAAGCTGATCGTGAAAGCGACCGGCGAAAAGATCTTGCCCTCGACCCGCTGGAACGTATAGATTGGGATGAAGGCAAGGATGATGATGGCCTTCGCAAACAGGATCGGATGACCCAGCTGGACCACGGTTTCCTTGAGCGTGCGGGTGCGCCATGCGGTGGCCGACAGGCCGCTCGCCGGATCATAGGTTTGCAGCGCGAGGCGCACCATCAAGGCTTCGACCAGTACCACCGCGCTGTCGATGATGATGCCGAAATCGACTGCGCCCAGCGAGATCAGGTTGGCCGGAATGCCGCGTGCATCGAGCATGATGAACGCGCACAGTAGCGACAGCGGGATCACGGTCGCAACGATCAGCGCGGCGCGCCAGTTGCCGAGAAAGAGCATCAGGATGGCAATCACCAGCCCCGCGCCGACCAGCAGGTTTTCGGCCACGGTCTTGACCGTATGATCGATCAGCTCGGTGCGGTCGTAGATGGTTTTCAGACGCACGCCCGGTGGCAGCTTGGCGTTGATCGCTGCGATGCGCAGCTTGACGTCGGCCACCACCTTGGCCGCATTGCTGCCCTTGGTCATCTGCACGATGCCTTCGACCACGCTGTTGTTATCGTTGTACGCGACCACACCGGAGCGCGGCCGGAAACCGGTGGTGACCGAGGCCACATCCGACACCAGCACCGTGTTGCCGTTCTTTGCGCTGACCATCACGCGGCCGATGTCATCGAGCCGCGTGAAGATGCCGATACCGCGCACCACCAGCGCTTCATCGCCACGTCGCACCAGTCCACCGCCGACATTGGCACTGTTGTTGGTCAGTGCCTGACTGACCTGATCGAGCGTGACGTTGTAGCGCTTGAGCGCGGCCGGGTCGATCTGTACCTGGTATTCCTTGACCGTGCCGCCAAAACTGACCACGTCGGCGACGCCCGGCACGATGCGCAGACCGGGCCGGATTACCCAGTCCTGCAAGGCGCGCACCGCGTTGGCATCCATGTCGGCCGGGGCATCGACGATGTAGCGATAGATCTCGCCAACCGCCGTGGTCAGTGGGGCGAGGCTGGGCTGGATACCGGTCGGTAGTGTCACGTTACCGAGCTTCTCCAGCACCTGCTGTCGCGCAAAGTAATCATCGGTGCCATCGGCAAAAGTCAGTGTCACCACCGACAGGCCGGTCAATGTCACCGAGCGCAACTGGGTCTGGTGCGGCACGCCGCTCATCTCGCGTTCGATCGGCAACGTGATGGCGCGTTCGACTTCTTCCGGAGCCTGTCCGGGAAATTGCGTGACGATCTGCACCTGCACATCCTGCACGTCCGGGAACGCTTCGATCGGCAGATTGGTCAGCGCCCGATAACCGAACAGCGTCAGTGCCAGCGTCAGGATCAGCACGAACACGCGCTGCGCCAGAACGAAGTCAACCAGCTTAGCGAGCATCGCCGGCTCCTTCGGCATTGAGCAGGAAGGCACCGTCGGTAACGACCCGCTCGCCGCTGGTCAAACCGCCATCGACATAGCTGGTATCGCGACCACGCAGTTGCACATTGACGCGGCGCTTCTCGAAGGTACCAGGCTGTTTTTCGACGAACACGTAACTGGCCACGCCATCGGCAAACAGGCTGGTGTTGGGCAACGGAATGGCTTGCTTCGCGCCATCGCCGGACAGGAAGGCGACCCGGACAAACATCTCCGGCTTGAGCTTGTGGTCCGGATTACTCACGGTGCAGCGCACTTGCACGCGGCGTGTGCCCGGGTCCAGCGTCAGGCCGACGCGATCGATACGGGCAGCGAAGTGCTGGCCCGGCCAGGCATCGGTATCGAGCGTGACGGCCTGGCCCGGGGTGAGTCCGGTGGCGCTGCGGTCGGGGACATCGACGATGACCCATAACTGGTTCAGATCGGTGATGACAAACAGCGGGTTCGGCAAATCGGGGCGCACTTCAAGACCCGGCGTGATCTGGCGATCAGCGACCACACCGGCCAGCGCTGCGGTCAGACGAAACTGGCCATTTTCGCTGCCGGTGGCATGCAGGCTTTTCATGCGCAAACCGGCGCGACGGGTTTCGGCGCTGGCTTGCTGTTGATCGGCCAGTGCGGATTCGACGTCCTTGCGGGCGATGACTTCACCGTCGAACAAGGTGCGGGCGCGGTCGAGCGCGAGCTTCTTGCGCAGTTCGTCGGCTTGCGCTTTGCGCCAGTCGGCGTCGGCGGTGGCCAGGTCGGGTGCATCAAGCGTGGCCAGCAAAGCGCCGCGCGCGACCGTGTCGCCAATCTCGGCATGCAGACCGGTGACCCGGCCAGCCACTGGCGAACTGACGCGGGTGGTGTGGTTTTCATTGTAGGTAACGCGTCCGGTCAGCGGTTCGGACAGCGGCAAGGCTTCCGCATTGACGGTACTGATGCGCAGTGACGACAGTTGCGGTGCCGACGCGCCGAGTTCAATCACGCCCGGCGTTTTTTGCTGCACTGGTGCAGCAACGGGCGCGGGTTCCGCAGCGGCATTGACATAGCGATATCCGGCGATGGCGGCAGCGATGGCGGCGGCACACACTGCGGCCTTGATGACGTGGCTGGACTGGATCATGGTGCGGTTCTTTCATTGGTGACAGCCTGCCAGGCCGCCAGAGATTTGGCATAGTCGGCCCGTGCCGCCAGCGCATCGAGCTGCGTGGCGCGCCAGGTCCGGCGTGCATCGAGGACATCCATCACGCCGAGGGCGCCATGGGAAAAAGCGAATTCGGTGGCGTCGACCGATTTGCGAGCCGCCGCCAGCAAGCCGTTGTCGTAGCGTGCGATGCGCTCGAAGGCGGCTTGCGCATCGGAGCGAGCACGCGCCAGATCGCTGCGGGCCAGGTCGCGGATGCGCAGCAGGTTTTCTTCGGCGCTGTCGCGCAGGCTGTCGGCCATGCGGATTTCACCGTCGTACTGATAGCGGGCGAACAGCGGGATCTGCAGCGCGATACCGACGGTATTGCCGCTGCCTTGTGTATTGGTGGCACTGACCGGATAGTGTTCAAACTGGACACCGACCGAGACATCGCGGGTACGCAAGGCCAGTGCCTGCTTGTGCGCAGTGACGGCCGCATCGAGTCGTGCCTGCGCCGCCAGCACATCGGCGCGGCGTGCGAGCAGCGCGTCCGTCGCCTGCGCTGACAGGCTGCCGTCGAACGGCATGGCTGGCCACGGATCGGTCGGTATCAGGCCGGCCGGATCGTCGCGAGTACCGAGCAGTAGCACCAGCACCTCGCGCGTACGATTCAGTTCGGCACTGCTCTGGAGCACGTCGTTTTGCGCACGCAGTGCATCGATCTGCAGGCGTGCGACATCGGCGCTGGCGAGGTCACCCGCTTTCAGACGCTTTTGTGCTGCGGCGACGGTGGCGTCGTATAGCGCGGCGCTCTGGCGTGTGATCGCCTGTTTTTCCAGCGCGGCGAGCACGTCGTAATAAGCCTGGCTGACGGCGATGCCGAGCTGGCGCTGGACGTCGTCGAGATCATGTTGCGCAGCGCTTTCCAGTTGCCGTGCATTTTGCGTGCGCAGTGCACGCTTGTCGCCGCGCTCGATCAGTTGATCAATGCGCACGGTACTGTCGACGGTCTTGTCGCGCAGGCCACCGGCACCGATGCCGGTATGCGGATTGATGCCCATAGTTTGCAGAGTCAGCATCGGATTGGGTGCCGCAGCCGCCATCACGCTGGCGGCACGGGCGCTGGCGATGGCAATGCTGGCCAGACGCAAGTCGTGATTTTGTCTGTGTGCAGTGTGCAGTGCTTCGTCCAGCGTCAGGTTGCCGTTACTGGCAAAGCTGGTGCTGCTTTGCAGCAGTGCCAGCAGCAGACTTAATGCAGCGCGGGGCAGGGCGCGTCGCTTCCACTGGTACTGGCTCATGGCTGCACCGGCAGCATCGGTAGCATCGGCACCACCCGCGCCAGTCGGCCTAACTGTCCGGCAGCGCAGTTCTCGGGCCACACATCAACCGGTTGGTTCAGCACCAGTTGCACGCCATCCGGCCATTCCGCCACGGTGCTCTGCATCTGGCCCAGACGTGGCGTGCTGATGCGCACATAGCGATGGGCGGCGCGCTCGGCCGGCGAGCGCCGCGCCAGGCAGGGCGGCAATTCCTGCGCCGGCGTGTCGGCAAAATAAAAGCTGACGACGGTGCCTGACACGGTCCGGTGTGACAACCCGGATGGCGCATGGTGAACCGGTGTTGCGCAAGCAGTCAGCAACAGGGCGATTAGCGTTGCGGTGAGGGTGGTGATAGTGGTCGTGGCAGGGCGCATGGAAATCCTGAATCAGGGGGCCGTAAATAAAAAAATGCATGAAATAACTGATGGCCGTAGACTAGCGGCCGGTCCTGTCAGGACCATGACGGCAAGCTGACGGCAAGCTGACAATTCCTTTTTTTTTGAAGTGACACGGCGATGCATGTCTTGCTGGCGGAAGATGATTCGATACTGGCCGATGGCATTGCGCGCGCGCTGCGTTCGCATGGCATGGTGGTGGATGTAGTTGACAATGGCAGCGCGGTGGAACTGGCCATCAAGCATGCGGAAATTGCCGTGCTGGTGCTCGATATCGGTCTGCCCGGCATCGACGGGTTTGAAGTGGTGCGGCGCTTGCGACTGCACGGCATGCAAGTCCCGGTGCTATTGCTGACAGCCCGCGATGCGATTCAGGATCGCGTGCACGGCTTTGAACTCGGCGCCGATGACTACCTGGTCAAACCGTTCTCGACGCTGGAACTGGTGGCGCGCCTGAAAGCGCTGGTGCGTCGCAGCGCACCCAAGCCGATTGAACTCAATGTCGGTGGTCTCACGCTCGACACGTTCACCCGGCGCGCGCACATCGGCAATCAGGTGATCGAGTTCTCGGTACGCGAATGGGCGGTGCTCGAATACCTGATGCAGCAAGCCTCGCGGGTAGTCTCCAAGCAGCAGATCATCGACGCGATCCTGCCGTGGGGCGAGGACTTGACGCTCAATGCAGTCGAAGTCTATGTCTCGCGCATTCGCCTGAAAATCGCCCCCTCCAATATCGCCATCCGTACCATCCGCGGCTTTGGCTATTTGCTGGAACCGGTCGCATCGTGACAGGTCCTGTCAGCAGCCTGCGGATCAACCTGCTCAAGTGGTTGATTGTGCCGCTGCTGGCGATCAACCTGATCGGTGCCGCACTGACGTACCGGCTGGCCTGGGTGCCGGCGCAAATGGCGTTTGACCAGAGCCTGGCCGACGCGGCGTGGGCGCTGGTGCCACGGCTGCGCGATAACGATGGATCGATCCTGATCGACTTGCCGCAGCAGGCCGAGCAGGTATTGCGGCTCGATCATGTCGATGCGATTTATTTCATTGTGCGCAATCAAACGGGACAGCTGATTGCCGGCGACCAGGATTTTCCCTCGGTGCCGGCACCGGAAAAACTCAATGATCCGGTAGCTTATTACGGCACGATGCGCGGCGAGGCAGTGCGCATGATCGTGCTCAAGGCACAGGTTGGCACCCAGATCGTGGCGATCAGCGTCAGCGAAACGCTGCGCAAGCGCAGCCTGATCCGGACCGAGATTTTTGCGGCGCTGTTCGTGCTCGAGGGATTGCTGACAGGCGTCTCGATCGCGCTGACGTGGCTGGCCGTGACACGCGGCTTGCTGCCGCTGAAAAAAATGCAGGACGACCTCAATGCACGCAGTCACGTTACGCTGGCATCGCTGGCACCGGTCAGCGATGCGCAGTTACCGCAAGAGCTGCGACCGCTGGTGGATGCCATCAACTCGCTGCTCGGCAAGGTGCAGGCCGGTGCTACGGCGCAGCAGGCATTTCTGGCCAACGTCGCCCATCAGTTGCGCACGCCACTGGCGGCGTTGCAGATGCAGCTGGAGTGGTTGCAGCAGCGTCACCCGGAAGGACATGAAACCGCGCAATCGGCGACCTTGATGCTGACCGCCACTGCGCGCATGGTGCGCCATACCAACCAGCTGCTGGCCCTGGCGCGGGCCGAGCCAAGCCGGCTTGAAAAAGATCGTTTCGAGGAAGTTGATTTGCAGCGTTTGATCGAAGACACGGTGCAGGTGTTTGTCGAGCAGGCGATGCGCAAGCAGATTGACCTTGGCTTCGAACTGCAGCCGGCCCGGCTGCGCGCCGATCCATTTTTGTTGCGTGACCTGATCGATAACCTGATCGACAACGCGATCCGCTATTCGCCCCACGGCAGTACCGTGACGGTGAGTTGCTGCCGCCAGACCGATGCGGTGCTGTTCCGGGTCGAGGATGACGGACCTGGCATCGCCGAGGCGCAGCGTGAACTGATCTTCAACCGTTTCTATCGGCTCGACGAAACCGTTGCCGGCAGCGGCCTCGGCTTGGCCATCGTGCGCGATATCGTGCTGGCGCATGACGCGCAGATGCACTTGTCGGCCGGACCGAATGGCCGGGGTACGACGTTCTCGGTGGACTTTCCGGCGGGTGGCTAGCCACAGTGGGTTTCGATGCAGTTGCGGCCGGCGTCTTTGGCTCGGTACAGCGCGCTATCACTGCGCGACAGGATGGCTTCGACATGGGCATCGCTGGCCAGCATGACGGCAATGCCAATGCTCACGGTGACCGCAAGCGGTTGGCCCGCTATCGTCAGGGTCTGGCTGACCATGCGCTGACGCATTCGCTCGGCAAACAGCGTGGCCGAAACCAGTGTTGCGCCGGACAGCACCACGGCAAATTCCTCGCCGCCGATGCGACCGGCGATATCGTTCTTGCGTAATTCTTCCTGCAGGACACCGGCGAAGTGCTTGAGCACCATGTCGCCAGCGGCGTGCCCGTGGGTGTCATTGATCTTCTTGAAGTGATCGAGATCGCACATCAGGACCGCACTGCCCGGTTGGCCGCGATGAATGCGGGCGAGTTCTTCCTGCATGCGTGCCATGAAATGCCTGCGGTTCGGCAGGCGCGTCAGGAAATCGGTGGTGGCGAATTCCTGCAGTTCGATATCGAGACGCTTGCGTTCGGTGATATCGGTGATGAATCCATGCCACTGCGTGCTGCCATCGGATTGCCGGGACGGATTTGCATGGACATTGCGCCAGCACAGGCCTTTACGCGGCAGAATCACGCGGTAGTCGTGATGCCAGGGCTGCAAGCTGGCGATGCAGGCTTGTAACGAGCTCTGCCAGTCGGCCAGGTCATCCGGGTGCAACCGTGCATCGATCAGCGCGCCAGTGGAGGTGGCTTGCGCAGGTGTGAGTTCATATATCTCGTCAATGCCGTTGCTGACGTAGCAGTACGCTGCGGTGCCATCGAGCGCAACAGAATAATGGTAGGCCATGCCGGAAATGGCATTGGTCAGGTTGGTGATCAGGTTGATGCTTTGCTGCAGCCGGTTTGCCAGAGCATGGATTTGGCTGACGTCGGTCGTGGTACCAGTCATGCGCAAGGCATGGCCGAGTTCGTCCCGCTCGGTGACCTTGCCACGACTGCATACCCATTTGTAGCTGCCATCTTTGCAACGGAGTCGATGTTCGACGGCATAGCTGTCGGTATGGCGATCAAAATGGGACTGCATTTCGGTCTGCACGTAGGTCAGGTCATCCGGATGGATGCGGGTATAGCTTTCTTCAATGCCGTCGGTGAGATCGGTTTCTGCATAACCCAGCAAGGCTTTCCAGCCGCGCGAATAATGAATCCGGCCTGTGACGACATTACGGTCCCAGACCCCGGTGCCGCTGCCTTCGATGGCCAACTCGAGTCGTGATTCGGCGGTGGTTTCAGGGAAGGATGCATCCTCTGGCGGGGTGGAAAATGGTGCAGGATTTTTTTTGGGAGTGGGCTTCATGGGTGGTACTTGCGAGGCTTGAGAGCTTCGCAGAATGCGCCTCGATCGGCGAGTTTTTGAAGTTTATCATGCTCGCCGTGCAGATCATGCATCCGTATCGTTGTAGCGTGCGTATAGGGAGGTAAGGGCGCGGTAGTCCGTCCGTCCTGCCACTTCGTCACCTTCTCGAATCGAGCTCGCATGCGCCACTGGATCACCTCTGTTTTTGCAACCTTGTTCATGATGATTTCTGGCGGAGCCAGTGCCCATGAATTCTGGATG
This sequence comes from Actimicrobium sp. CCI2.3, assembly GCF_035019065.1. NCBI lineage: Bacteria > Pseudomonadati > Pseudomonadota > Betaproteobacteria > Burkholderiales > Oxalobacteraceae > Actimicrobium > Actimicrobium sp. CCI2.3. The sequence goes on from NZ_JASJWR010000016.1 coordinate 56,162, forward strand.
CGTGCCGAACCGCTCGCGCCACAGGTTGGTTCGCGTGCGCACCTGTTCATTTATTTCGGCGAGTATTTTGAAGGCACACAGGCTGGCTTTCTGACCAGTCACTCTGCGGTGCTGCGTCATTATTCGGCCGCCGGCAGCGAGGACCTGATGGGTCTGGTGCCCTCGGTGAATCCGATCGGTCAAGTTCCGGTACGCATTGGTCGCGCTGGCACCCACCTGGTAGCGTTCGACAGCCACACCGCAACGATCACGCTGCCCGCTGACAAGTTCAATGCCTACTTGCATGACGAAGGGCTCGACAGCATCGTGCGTGAGCGCGAGGCAGCCGGCACGCTGGGGCGGGAAGGACGCGAACGTTTCCGCCGCCATGCCAAAACCCTGATGCAGGCCGGTGGCAAGTCCGACGCGACCTTCGCGATCCGGACCGGGCAGCGGCTGGAACTGGTGCCGCTCAATAATCCGCTCGCGCTACCACCGGGGTCACCGTTGCGCTTCCAGCTGCTGTTTGATGGCAAGCCGCTGCCCGACGCACTATTGCGCGCCTGGCATCACAACGGTGACCAGACCCTATCGATTCGCGCCATCAGCGACAACAACGGCGAGGTCACTTACACCTTGCCCTATCCGGGAGCGTGGATGATCAGCACCGTTCACATGATCGCGGCGACCGAGACCGACGAGGTCGATTGGGATAGCTTCTGGGGCAGCCTACTATTCGAGGTGCCGCGTTTGAAATGACGATGCACCTTGAGGCTTAGTTCTCGTCGGCCACCTGCAGGATCAACTTGCCAAAATTTCCGCCGGTGAACAGCATCAGCAGCGCTTCCGGGAATCTTTCGAGACCGACGACGATGTCTTCGCGCGTCTTGAATGTTCCTTCCTGCATCCATTGCGCCATGGCCTTGACTCCCTTGTGATAACGGTCCGCGTAATCGAAGACGACGATGCCTTCCATGCGGGCGCGGTTGACCAGCAGCGACAGGTAATTGGCCGGCCCTTTGACGGCGGTCGTGTTGTTGTATTGCGAGATCGCGCCGCAAATGACGATGCGGGCTTTCAGGTTGATCCGGGTCAAGACCGTGTCGAGGATCTCGCCGCCGACATTGTCAAAATACACGTCGACGCCTTTCGGACAGTGCTCTTTCAGGCCATCCCGGACCGAGCCGTTCTTGTAATCGATGCAGGCATCGAAGCCCAGTTCATCCACCACAAACGCACATTTTTCGGCACCGCCGGCGATGCCGACCACGCGGCATCCCAGATGTTTGGCTACTTGCCCGACAGTTTGTCCTACCGCACCGGCAGCGCCCGATACCACCACGGTTTCGCCGGCCTTCGGCTGGCCAACTTCGGTCAGACCAAAGTACGCCGTCATGCCCGGCATGCCGAGCGCATTCAGATATTTAGGCAACGGTGCCATGACCGGATCGACCTTGATCAGTGCGGCGTCCTTGTCGTCGGCTGCTCCGGTCCAGTAACTTTGCACGCCCAGACCGCCGCTGACAAAGTCACCCACCGCGAATTTTTCTGACTTCGACGCCAGTACTTTGCCGATGCCGCCAGCACGCATGACTTCATCGATCGCGACCGGACGGATATACGATTTCCCTTCATTCATCCAGCCGCGCATGGCCGGATCGAGCGACAGATAAATCGTTTTAACCAGTACTTCTCCGTCGCCAGGTTCGCGCACCGGTTCGGTAGTGAAGCGCCAGTCACTGTCAACGGGAAGGCCGACAGGCCGGGCGGCGAGACGGTATTGCTGGTTGATCAGGGCGGATGCGATCGATGTGGCGGACATGGTGGTCTCCTGGTTGTGGGTGGTCTTGCATACAGCTTAGTTTGGAACGATCGTGCTTTTTCGTGAAAGTGTAACAATATTTGAACTTATCTAAAAGACCCTAGCTCAAAAAGCCGAGTTCAAACGAGATTTAGCTCAATGATTTGCTCGTCAGGACTTGCGCCAACAAGTAACTAGATGCTTCAATCGGCATGGCATACGGAGACAGAGGTGAGACTGTCGCCTGTTCCGCGCAGTTCCGGCCCGGCATATTTCACACCATCATCATTACAACCCATGCATTTTTCAGGATTGCATTTTCAGGAGATATCATGCTTCGATCAGAAACACTTTTTGGCAAGCGCGACGCTGCGACGCCAGCCGCGCCCGCTTCACCATTTAGCAGCAGTGGCAGCAGCACGCTAGGTAGCGGCTCAGGCATCTCCAAGACATCGTCGCTGGGTGGCTCGGCCGTCGCTGGTGGCAGTCCATCGCATCCTCCGGCAGCACCGGCCTCGACCGAAATGTCGAGCACCAACGAAGTCGGCAGCAAGCTTATCGTCGGTCCGAATATCAAGCTCAAGGGTGTCGAGATCACCGATTGCGACACGCTGGTGGTCGAGGGCCGGGTCGAAGCCACGATGGATTCGCGCGTGATTCAGATCGCTGAAAGTGGCGCATTCAAAGGCTCGGCAGAAATCGACATTGCCGAAATCCGTGGCGAGTTCGATGGCGAACTGACCGTGCGCCAGAAGCTGGTGATTTATTCGACCGGCAAAGTATCCGGCAAGATTCGTTATGGCAAGGTCGTCATCGAAGAGGGTGGCCAGTTGTCCGGTGACGTGCAGGTCGGCGCGATTGGCGCACCACGTAATCTGTCCGTGGCCAAGTCGGTGGTGTAATCCGAAGAGGGTTGGTCCGGGCAGGCAATCTGCCCGGAGTCGCCCGCTCTGGCGTTGATGAAGCTCGGACCAAATCGGGAAGGTTGTTCCGGCGTTGTTCCCGCGTTGTTCCCGTGTGTCCGGCAAAAACGGTGTTTGCGTTCTCCGCGCGATGACCCCATGCGACAATAGCGGCTCTTTTTTGTCTGCGGATTGTTGCCCTCCCGATGATGCATCCCGAATATATCCTCACTCTTTCCTGCCTTGACCAGCGCGGCATCGTTCATCGTGTGTCCGGCTTTCTGGCCGATCATGGTTGCAACATTATTGACTCGGCCCAGTTTGGCGATGCGCAATCGAAACTGTTCTTCATGCGCGTCCATTTTTCAGCAGAAGACGCGGCGGTAACCGGTGACCAATTGCGCACCGGCTTTGCGGCGCTGGCGGCCACGATGCAGATGACGGCGCAACTCAACGATGCGGGCAAGAAGCCGAAGATGATGCTGATGGTGTCGAAAATCGGCCATTGCCTCAATGACCTGCTGTTCCGCTATCGCAGTGGTTTATTGCCTGTGGAGATACCGGCCATCGTCTCCAACCATACCGAGTTTTACCAGTTGGCAGCGAGCTACAACATCCCGTTCCATCACTTGCCACTGGCCGCCGGCGCATCGGCGCAAGACCGGCAACGTCAGGAACAAAAAATCCTCGATCTGGTGGAAGCGCATGACATTGACCTGATCGTGCTGGCGCGCTACATGCAGATTTTGTCACCGGGTCTGTGCGAGGCATTTCGCGGCAAGGCGATCAATATTCATCATTCCTTCCTTCCAAGTTTCAAAGGTGCCAAACCCTACGCGCAGGCGCATGAACGCGGCGTCAAGCTGATCGGCGCGACCGCGCATTTTGTGACAGGTGATCTGGATGAAGGCCCGATCATCGAACAGGATGTCGAGCGGGTTGACCATGCGATGAACCCGGAAACACTCACGGCCATTGGCCGCGATGTCGAATGCGTCGTGCTGGCGCGGGCGGTGAAGTGGTTCGTTGAACACCGGATTGTGTTGAATGGGTCGAAGACGGTGGTGTTCAAGTAATTGTGCGCGTTGCGCCAGTTTTTCCAATGAAGTTACCCGGGGATCAGAAGGCCGCTAAGGAACTCAAACTACATTTTTAGCCTGTTGAAAGGCACTCGCCAAAGGGCTGGGCTGACCTGTCGCTGCAGCCATCGCTTCGCCGGCCAGTGCGTCTGCCGGGTTGGCCAGTTCGGCGAAGGTCGAGGCTGAACCGACCGCGTCCATCACTTTATGCATCCATGGTTTGTCTGCGCATCCAAGTGTGTCCCCTGCCATTTTCATGGTTTCCTGGACTGCGCTCATCGTACCTGCTTCGACGCAGCTGGCAGGAAGCGTGGCGAATTGTAATCCCAATGAAGCCAGTGACGTTGCCATGGCCGTGAAGTTGTGATCTTTGATGGCATTGGCGAGCGCCTTGGTGGTGTCTAACACTGCTTTTAAAACACCACCAATACTTGATGCGACGTCGTGGATTGCAGTACCGATAGACTGAAACATGTGATCTATCTTGGAAAGAATACTCATGAAAATCCCCTTAATTAACCTCATATATTTTGAAGCATTGTTTTAATTGGGTGATTCAAGGTGCTCAGTAGTTCCATCGTAGACCTCAGCGGTCTGTTTTTGCCTGTGCTTTTCCTGCAAGATCAATCAGGATGCCTGGCACTTGCCCTATTTGCAGGAGCCCGGGATGGGTTGCCATGCGCCTCGATAATCGACGCGAATAGCGTTCTCAATAACGGTGCACTGCAATCACCAGCGGCGAGACCATCCGCGCTCCAATAAAGCGATGCGCACGACGTGCATCCTGTGCTGGTCAGTCGGCTGGCAGAACTTTCCGGAACCAAGCCCCAATCGCATCAATCTCTTGCGGACACAGCGAGTGCTGCATCGCATAGTTGTGCCACTCCACCGCATAGCCCAATGCGAGCAACAAGTCCCGCGACTGTTCGGCGCGGGCAATCGGGATAACCGGATCGCTCTCGCCATGCGCCAAAAATATCGGCGTGTGCTGATTGGCCGGATGGCGCTCGTCAGCCAGCTTGGCGTTGAGTGGCACATAGCCTGACAGACACAACAGTCCGGCCAGTTGCTGCGGATAACGCAAGCCAGTTTGCAGCGTCATCGCACAACCCTGCGAAAACCCGGCCAGCACGATCCGGTGGGCGGGAATGCCCGACGCGATCTGATGTGCAATCAATTGCTCGATGGCCAGTTGCGACTTGCGCAAGCCGGCCTCATCTTCGCGCCGGACCAGATCGGTGCCGAGGATGTCGTACCACGAACGCATGACGTAACCGTTGTTGACGGTGACCGGCATCGTCGGCGCATGAGGAAAAACAAAACGGATACCCGGACAGCCGGTCAAATCCAGTTCGCGCACGACCGGTGCAAAGTCATTGCCATCGGCACCCAGTCCGTGCAGCCAGATGACCGCAGCAGTAGGGTTGGGGGAAGATTCGAGGACGATGCAATCGAGCAGGGAAGTGGTCATGGCAAATGGGTGAAAGTGTTCAGGCCGGCTTGACCCGCAACGCAGATTTTGGCCGGAAGACGGTACAGACGGTCGCATCGGTTTCAATGTAAGGACCACCAATGAGGTCGACACAATACGGCACGGCGGCAAAGATCCCGGCGACCAGTTGCTTGCCGTCGGCATCTTTCAAGCCTTCCAGCGTTTCGCGGATCGACTTGGGCTGACCGGGCAAATTCATGATCAGCGCTGCGTGGTCGGCGGTCTCGCGGATCACGGCTACCTGTCGCGACAGGATCGCGGTCGGCACAAACTTCAAGCTGATCTGGCGCATCTGCTCGCCGAACCCAGGCATCTCTTTGGTCGCGATGGCCAGCGTGGCTTCCGGTGTCACATCACGTCGCGCCGGGCCGGTGCCACCGGTGGTCAGCACCAGATGGCAATGCTCGACATCTACCAGTTCGACCAGTGCGGCTTCAATCGCCACGCGCTCATCCGGAATCAGCCGGGTCACGATAACCCACGGGCTAGTCAGCGCACTGGTGAACCAGTCACGCAAGGCCGGTATGCCCTGGTCTTCGTAGACCCCGGCGGACGCACGGTCGGATACCGAGATCAGCCCGATGCGCAGCAGATCCGGCTCAGGCAATTCAGTCTTCGTCGCTGTCATCATCGGCTTCGTCATCGGGCTTGGACTTGGCGGCAACCTGCTTGAGGATCTGGAACAGTTCGCGATAGGCCTTGGGCGGCTTGCTTTCAGCTTGTTCCTTGCGCGCATTGCGGATCAGGCCGCGCAGATGCTGGGCATCGAGTTCCGGATTCTGGTCGAGCAGATCGGTCAGGACTTTTTCATCGGTGAGCAATTTGTCGCGGCGGCGTTCGAGTGCGTGCATCGCATTGGTGTCGGCTTTCGACAGGCCGCGCCAGCTGTCGAGCGTGCGCTGGATGGCGGCCAGTTCGTCGTCGTTGAGCGTGCGCATTTTTTTGCCAACGTATTGCAACTGGCGGCGACGACCTTCGTGATCCTTGATCAGCTGGCACTCGAGGATGGCGTCGCGCACATCTTCGGGCATCGGTACGCGCTTGACGCGGTCGCGTGCTTCGGCGACCAGCTCGGCACCGAGCTTTTGCAGCGCAGTCATGTCGCGCTTGAGTTGGGACTTGGAAGGGCGGTCGTATTCCTGCTCGAACTCGGTCGATTGGAAGCCGCAGTTGCCGCGATTGGGATTAGGCATGATGAAGTGGTAAGGCGCAAAGCCATTCTGTAAACGACTGCTATGATAACCTCTTTACCGCCCAGCCCCCCGAAATCCGTCCATGAGCGCACCCGTCTTTAGTCATACCCAAGAGCAAATGCAGCAACTGACGCAAGATGTGTTGCGCTACGCCCGGCAACGCGGTGCGTCGGACGCCTCCGTCGAAGTCAATGAAGGTCAGGGACTGGCGGTAACGGTGCGCAAGGGCCGGGTCGACACCATCGAACAGAACAAGGACAAGGGCGTGTCGGTGACCCTGTATCTCGGCACTGAAGGTCATCTGCGCAGCGGCAATGCCGATACGTCCGACTTCTCGCAGCAGGCATTGAAAGCCACCGTCGAAGCGGCCTGGAATATCGCCCGCTTCACGGCCGAAGACAATTGTGCCGGCTTGCCCGATCCCGATCAGTACGAAAAAAATCCGCGTGACCTGCAGCTCTACCACCATTGGGATATCGATACGGCGCAGGCCGTGTCGCTGGCGCAGCGCTGCGAGGCAGCGGCATTTGCCGTCGACCCGCGCGTGACCAACAGCGAAGGCGCGGGTGTCTACGCGCAGCACTCGCAATTCGTGATGGCGAACACGCGCGATTTCACGGGCGGCTATGCGTTTTCACGGCACACGATGTCGGTCTCGCCGATCACCGGTCGCGGTGCCGGCATGCAGCGCGATGACTGGTATTCGTCGCAGCGCGATCCGCAGCGGCTGGCCAGTCCTGAAGCCATTGGTCGCTATGCGGCAGAACGCGCGCTGGCCCGGCTGCGGGCGCGCAAACTGTCGACCCGCAAATGTGCCGTGCTGTTTGAAGCGCCGCTGGCGGTTGGCTTGCTAGGGACCTTTATGCAGGCGGTTTCGGGTGGCGCGCTGTATCGCAAGTCGACCTTCTTGCTCGACTCGCTCGGCAAGCAAGCGTTGTCCGACCATATCCGTATTGCCGAAGATCCGTACATTATCGGCGCCGTCGGCTCGGCCCCGTTTGATGATGAAGGCTGTCGAACACGTGCGCGTGACGTCGTCGTCGACGGCATCGTGCAAGGCTATTTTTTGTCGACCTATTCGGCGCGCAAGCTGGGCATGCCCAGTACCGGCAATGCCGGCGGCTCGCATAACCTGACCATGTCGTCCACTCGCACCAAACCGACCGACGACTTCAAGGCCATGCTCGACAAGCTGGGGACCGGCTTGCTGGTCACCGAACTGATGGGCGAGGGCACCAACTATGTCACCGGCGATTACTCGCGCGGCGCGTCCGGCTTCTGGGTCGAGGGCGGCGTGATCCAGTATCCGGTCGAAGAAATCACCATCGCCGGCAATATGCAAACCATGTTCAAACAGATCGTCGCGATCGGTGCCGACACCTATTTGCGTGGCACCAAGCAAACCGGGTCGGTGCTCATCGAGAGCATGACGATTGCGGGCGACTGACCAGCCGGCTTCACAACTGCTGCAGGATCTCGCGTCCGATTCCGCCTAGTGGCACGATCTTGTCGACCGCATTGAGCTTGATGGCTTCTTTCGGCATGCCAAAGACGACACAGCTTTCTTCATCCTGCGCCAGCGTGCGGGCTCCGGCCTGACGCATTTCCAGTAATCCCAGTGCGCCATCGTCGCCCATCCCGGTCATGATCACGCCGAGCGCGTTGGCCCCCGCGCTTCGGGCCACCGACCGGAACAGCACATCGACGGATGGCCGGTGCCGGTTGACCAGCGGGCCGTCGATGACATCGACAAAATACTGGGCACCGACGCGGCGCAGCAGCATGTGCTTGCCACCCGGCGCGATCAATGCCAGACCCTGCACGACGCGATCCTTGTGACGCGCTTCGCGCACTTCGATCTGGCACAGCGTATTGAGGCGGGCAGCGAATTCGGCCGTAAATTTTTCCGGCATGTGCTGCACGATGACGATGCCCGGCGCGACGCGCGGCAAGGCCATCAGCACTTTTTCGAGCGCCTGCGTGCCGCCGGTCGAGGTACCCAGCGCAACGATATGCTGGGTGGTCTGGATCATCGCGCCATGACCGGCCGCCGGTGGCAGGATCGCGTCGGCGCTGAGTTTTTCGACCACCACCAGGCGTTTGATGTTGGCCTTCGCGGCCGTCTTGACGGCATTGAGCAAGTCATTCGAATGATCGCTGAGGAATTGCTTGAGGCCCAGCTTGGGCTTGGTGATGATGGCCACCGCCCCGGCGGCCAGCGCTTCGATCGAGGTGCGGGCACCGGCTTCGGTCAGTGTCGAGCAGATCACCACTGGCGTCGGACGTTCACGCATGATCTGGCGCAAAAAGGTCAGGCCATCCATGCGCGGCATTTCAATGTCGAGCACGATCACGTCTGGCCACTGGGTCTTCATGCGTATCATCGCCAGCAGCGGATCGGCCACAGCGCTGATCACCTCGATCTGCGGATCGGCGTTCAGCATTGCACCCAGTACCTGGCGCACGACGGCTGAATCATCGATCAGCATGACCTTGATCGGTTTCATGGATGGTGCCGGAAAAAATACGATTGCATCAGGGGCGCGCTTCTTGTTACGGCTTGCGATAAATCGAGGGTGACAGCGTTTCGACGGCGCTCGTGATGTCGTTCAGGCTTTCCGAATGGCCGATGCAGAAATGGCCGCCCGGCCTGAGTTTCGACAGCACCCGCGCAACCACGTCGCGCTTGGTGTCATCGCTGAAATAGATCATCACGTTGCGCAGAAAAATCACGTCGAACAGGCCCATTTCCGGCAGCTGGTCGTTCAGGTTAACTTGCGCGAAGCGCACCTTGTTGCGGATGGCGCGGTCGATCAGCAAGGTGCCTGCGTGGTTGCCGCCACCCTTGAGGCAATAGCGCGTCAGATAGACGGGCGGGATATGGTCGGTGCGCTGCATCGAGTAATGGCCGCTGCGCGCACCGTGCAGCACGCTGCTGCTGATATCGGAGCCGAACACTTCCCACGGCGTGCTGGCCAGGCTGTCGGCCAGCACCATCGCCATGCTGTAGGCTTCCTCGCCGGTCGAACTGGCCGCGCTCCAGACGCGAAAGGGCTGGCCCCGGCCGACCGCTGCCAGTGCCCGTGCACGCAAAAAATCGAAGTGCGCCGGTTCGCGGAAAAAATAGGTTTCGTTGGTCGTCAGCAGGTCGATGGCGAGCTGGACTTCTTCCGGCTTTTGACGGTTGCCGAGCAGCTGGTAATAAGCCCCATAGCTATCGAGCTGGTAATGCGCGAGTCGCTTGGCCAGGCGACCGCTGACCAATGCTTTTTTCGACGCCGACAGCGTGATGCCGGCGGCGTCGAAAATGAAGCGCTGAAATTGACCAAACTCCTGGTCGGTAATGACGGGCAGGCTCATCGTCGCTCAGGAGGCCAGTGCCGGTGGTGACTCGCTCAGTTGCGCCAGCGCGCCCAGTTCCTGGATCGACAGCACGCGGCTGATGTCGAGCAGGATCACGAACTTGCCGTTGACCTTGCCCATGCCCGCGATGAAGTCGGTGCGGATGCGCGCACCGAAAGCCGGTGCCGGTTCGATGTCGGCATCCGGAATATCGAGCACCGCATTGACCGCATCCACCACCAGACCCATGTCGTGGGTCATCTCCTGCCGTTCGCCATCGGCGGCCTCGACTTCGACGATGACGGTGCAGGTGCGCTTGGTGATGATGGTGGGCTGCTTGCCGAAGCGGGACGCCAGGTCCATCACCGGGACCACTGCACCGCGCAAGTTGATCACGCCGAGTATGCATTCGGGCATCATCGGCACGCGCGTCAGGCCGTCGTATTCGATGATTTCCTTGATGCCGAGAATACCGATGGCGAACATTTCGCCACCGAGCAGAAAGGTCAGATACTGCTTGGGTCCGCTGGCTACCGGCGCATTTTTTGCGACGACCAGTGCCTTGTTGTCGGTCTGCACAAGTGCATTCATGGTCGCTGCTTTCAGAAACGAGTGAACTGGGATTCGTCGAGCTCACCGACGCTGGCCCGGGCCAGTGCGACGGCTGGCTTGTTGCCGCCGGCTTTCGGTCCGCCCTTGTTGCTGCCATAGTTGCGCACCGGTGCGGATTGGCCAATGTTGCGGGCCATGCCGTCGAGCTTGAAGAACGACATCGTCGCTTGCAGTTGCTCGGCCTGGCTGCTCATTTCTTCGGCAGTCGCTGCCAGTTCTTCCGAGCTGGAGGCATTTTGCTGCGTGGTCTGGCTCAATTGCATCACGGCTGCGTTGATCTGGCTGACACCGGACGATTGCTCGCTTGAGGCAGCGGCAATTTCCTGCACCAGGTCCGAGGTCTTGCGAATGCTTGGCACCATTTCGTCAAGCAGCTTGCCGGCTTTTTCGGCCAGGTCAACGCTGCTGGTGGCGAGTTCGCCGATCTCTTGCGCGGCGATCTGGCTGCGTTCTGCCAGCTTGCGCACTTCGGCGGCAACCACCGCAAAACCCTTGCCGTGTTCGCCGGCGCGGGCGGCTTCGATTGCTGCATTCAACGCCAGCAAATTGGTTTGATAAGCGATGTCGTCGATGATGCCGATCTTGCGGGCGATCTGCTTCATGGCCGCGACGGTGGCATTGACCGACACGCCGCCTTCGGCTGCTTCACGCGCGGCCTTGCTGGCCATGCCATCGGTGACCTTGGCGTTCTCGGTATTTTGCGCAATCGATGACGACATCTGCTCGATCGAGGCGCTGGTTTCTTCGACGCTGGCGGCTTGTTCGCTGGAGGCTTGCGACAGCGACAGCGAGGTGGCGCTGACTTCTTCGGAAGCGCTGGCCAATGCCTGCGCACCGCTGTTGACGTCGGAGACCACTTGCGACAGCTTGGCGATCATCGCCTGCATCGAACGCAGCATCTGGCCGGTTTCGTCCTTTGCCGTTGATTCGATCCGCACGGTCAGATCGCCTTCAGCCAGCCGGTTGGCCGCCTCACGCGCCTTGTTCAACGGGGTCGTCACGCTGCGGCTGATGAGGACGCCGAGCGCGATGCCGAGCAGCACGCCGATGGCGATTGCCGCCAGCATCAGCGTGCGGCTGTTTTCGTAGATTGCGGTGGTTTCGGCTGAGGTTTCCTTGGCACGATTTTCCTTGATGACGGTCAGTTCGGTCATCTGGTCATCGATGACATTGGCTTTCGCGCGCGACTCGAGAAGAGCCTTGATCAACGCCTCGCTGCGCTGTTGCAATGGCTCGGCACCCGCCAGTGTCAGTACTTGCTGCATGTCGCGCTGGTAGTCCTCCCAGTTCTTGTCGAAGGAAACGAAGATTTCCTTTGCGCGCGTCGAGTTGAACAAGGGCCGCGATTTCGTCAGCAAGTCTTTGACGGCAGCACTGCTCTTGGTGATGGAGGCGAGATGGATGGCGCGCTCATCCTGAGTCGTCGCCAGCAGGAAGTTGGCACGTGCGCGGCCAATATAGATCAGGTTGATGTTGGCTTCCTTGACCAGCGAGACGCCCATCAGTTCCTGCTGATACATTACATCGGCCATGTCGTTGATCCGGTTGGCGCTGTTGATGCCGATCCCCCCCACCACGATGCTGATGGCCGCGACAAGGATGAAGCCGACTAGCAGTCGTACGCCGATTTTGATATTGGAAAACATGATGGGTCCTGTGGGTAAAGTGAGCGAAGGCGTGGTGGGTTAAAAAAATTTATCCGGGAATCGGATGACTACGGGTGAGACTGGCTTGTCTGACGAGTGCGGGCACATCGAGGATTAGCGCGACATCGCCGCTGCCCAGAATGGTCGAACCACTGATGCAATCGACCTGGCTGAACAATTGGCCAAGTGGCTTGATGACGGTCTGGAATTCGCCGAGCAGGGTGTCGACCACGAGGCCGGCACGTTGTCCGGCATGTTTGAGGACGACGATATTTTCGCGTCGGGCCGGCGCACCACTAACGCTGAACAAATCGCGCAACCGGATGAACGGCAACACGCTGCCACGCAGGTCGGTGTAATCGTGGCCGGGTTCGGCGCTGTATTCGATGCATTCCTCGATCATGTCGAGCGGGATCGCAAACACCGACTTGCCGATCTCGACCATGAAGCCATCGATGATCGCCAGCGTCAGCGGCAGGCGCACGGTGACGGTGGTGCCGACACCTTCGGCGCTGGTGACATTGACGCTGCCGCGCAGTGCGGTGATGTTGCGTTTGACGACATCCATGCCGACACCGCGACCGGACAGGTTGGTCACTTCGGCAGCAGTCGAGAAGCCGGGTTCGAAGATCAGGTCGTAAATTTCGCTATCACTGAGTTCGCGGCCGGCATCGACCAGTCCGCGTTCGATGGCCTTGGCGAGGATGCGTTCGCGCTTGAGTCCGCCGCCATCGTCGCTGACGGTGATGACGATCGCGCCGGAATCATGGTAAGCGTCCAGCGTGACGCGGCCACGCGCCGGCTTGCCGCTGGCCAGTCGGATTGCCGCCGGTTCGATGCCGTGGTCGATCGCATTGCGCACCAGATGCAGCAGCGGGTCGCCGATTTTTTCGACGACGGTCTTGTCGAGTTCGGTCTCTTCGCCGTGGATATCGAGCGCAATGTCCTTGCCGATTTCGCGCGAGACATCGTGCACGACACGCTGGAAACGGTTGAAGGTCGCGCCGATTTTTACCATCCGCAGTTGCAGCGCGCTGTCGCGCACTTCCTGCACCAGACTCGATAGTTTCGAGCTGCTTTCCTGTAACTCGCTGTTCTGGGCCCGGCGGGCGATCAGGTTCACGCCGGCCCCGGCGATGATGAGCTCGCCGACCAGATTGATGAGCTGGTCAAGCTTGTCGGCATCGACGCGGATCGACCGATTTTCTGGCGTGCCGGTGTCGCGCACTTGCTGCTGACGGGTCAATGCGGCATCGACGACGGCCGGTTGCACCAGCAATTGTTCAATCAGGATGACGCCGATGGGTGTGGCCGGATGGTGGCTTTGGGTCGCGAGTGCAAGGTCCAGTTCACGCACGGTCAGCGTGCCGCAGCGCACCAGCAGTTCGCCCAGCTTCGCCGGTTGTCCGGTCGATGCATTGAGCAGGCTGACGTAGTCGTCGATCAGGCTGTGTGGTGGCAGGATGTGGAGCTGGCAATCGTCGTGCACGAACTCGAAAATGCTTTCGAGGGTGGCTTTGTCCGCGTCAGTGCGCAAGGCAATTTCAAAGCCGAGGTAGCAGCTTTCCGGATTCATGGTGGCGGCGTCCGGAATGGCATCGGTCAGTGTCGCGATGCCGACGATGCTGCCCATGGTTTCCATATAGCGTAAAAACGAGAGCGGATCCATGCCGTTACGCAGCACGTCGGCACCGAAGCGGATCGAGATGTGCCAGTGATCGGCATCCACACCCGTATAGGGAATCCGCTCGACCGTATCGACGCTGGTGGCGGTTGCGATGGTCACCACGCTGACCGGCAGGTTGCCTGGTGCCGGACTGTCCAGATAAGCCGACAAGTGCGCAATCAGCGGCGTGCCTTGCGCTTGCAATGCCTCGTCGAGACCGTCGTGGCCCGCCGCGACCGCGTCGACCAGCCGACCGATCTGGTCACAGCATCCCAGCAGCAAGCTCACCAGTGCTTCGGTGATGGGCAGTTTGCCGTCACGCACGCGATCAAGCACGCTTTCGACGACATGCGTGAAGGCGACGATATGGTCCAGTCCGAACAGACCGGAGGAGCCCTTGATGGTATGGGCGGCGCGAAAAATCGCATTCACCAGTTCCTCTTTGGGCTCGGCCTGCATGACCACCAGTAGCGAATCTTCCATCTCGATTAACAGTTCGCGGCATTCGGAAAAAAACGTTTGCAGTGCGTCGTCGAGGTTCATGATGGCTGTCCTGTCGTGGCCGATTGCGGGGGATGCGGCAGCACCAGTGGATCGCCGAAATAGCCGGTCAGATCGAGCAGTTCGAAGACCTCGGCAACGGCGGCGCTGTGTCGGGTCAGGTGCAGCGCGGTCGCGCCGGCCAGTGAGGTTTTTTTGGCCAGCATCAGCAGCTGCAAACCCGCCGTATCGATGTCACTGACACCGGACAAGTCCAGTTCGAGATCGCCCGGTTTGGCCAGTGCGGCCATGAGCAGCGACTTGATTTCGTCGGCGCGATAAATCGTCAGTTCGCCGTCGATGCGCATGTGGCGGGTGGTCATGGCAGGCAGAGTTTTTGCACGGCGTCGAGCAGTTGCTCGGGCTTGAACGGCTTGACCACCCACGCCTTGGCACCGGCGGCGCGGCTGGCGTTTTTCTTGTCGAGATCGGTCTCGGTGGTCAGCATGATGACCGGCGTGAAGCGGTAGGCCGGCAACAGCTTGACCGCGCTGACAAACGCGATGCCATCCATGTTGGGCATGTTCACGTCGCTGATGATCAGGTGGACTTTTTGTCCGGTCAGTTTGGCGAGTGCGTCCTTGCCGTCGCGTCCTTCAAGGACATCGTAGCCGGCACCCTTGAGTGCGATGCCCACGACTTGCCGCATCGATGCGGAGTCATCGACGATCATGATGGTCTTGGCCATGGTATTTCCTAAAAAAAGGTGATGTCGTTATCGGTGTTGCGGCTGGGGTGATCGACCGTGGTGCCACTGTGAATGGCGTGCTGGTCAGCCATCACGTAGGTTTCTTTGAGTTCATCGAGCAGGATGCGGGCGTCGAGCGGCAGCAAGGTGCCGGCATCGGTGATGTCTTGCCGGTGCATGTCGAGATAGACCGGCAACTGTTCGATATTGCCCTTGACGTGATTCATGATCTGGCTAACCCGGTCCTGGAACTGCAACTGGACCAGCGCGGCACCGACCTCGCTCTTGATGCCGATGCTCTCTTGCTGGAGCAGCGAGCTCGACTGCACCAGCGCATCGGTGATCGTGCGGAAATCGGCGAGCACGGTGTCGATCGTGGTTTCGGCCGAGCGCAGCGTGATTTCTTCCTGCTTCACCGAAGCGCTCACCGAGCGCACGGCGGCAGTGATGGCGTCACTGATGATGTTGACTTTGCTGGCAATGTGCTGGCCGGTATCACCAGACTGGCGCGAGAGCAGCCGAAATTCGCGTGCCACGACCGTGAAACCGCGGCCTGTTTCCCCGGCGCGCGCCGCTTCGATGGCGGCGTTGAGTGCCAGCAGGTTCGATTGCGCTGCGATCTGGGCGACGTCGGTGGCCATGTCCTGCAATTCGGCGACAAAGCGGTCGAGTGCCTGCACCTGCTCGAGCATGCCAGTCATGCTGTGCATCGCCGCTTTTTGGGAAGCGACGACGGACCCGAGTTGCTGCTGGCTGCGGGCAAAGACAGCGACCAGGCCAGCGTCGCTATTGCCGATCGACGCGGTCGCGAGGCTTGATGCATGGACCGCGTCATCGAGCTTGTCGACGATGCCAGAAAAGCGCTGCGACAAATCATCGATGGCACTGTCCATTTGTGCCCGTGACGATTCAATGTGGGCGCTCCAGACCGGCACGATGGCGGCACCGAATTGCTGCTGACTGACCAGATAGCTATCGATGTCACGGCGACTGGCACGCTGGCGGGCCGCACTGAGCAAGCTGATGACGATGCCGGCGATGATCAGCAGCGTCATCAGCGCAATGGCCAACCCACTCCATTGGGCGGTGATCGCTACCGCCGCCGCACCGGAGAGACCCAGTGCAGCGGGCATCCAGTTCAGTCCGGAAAAAGTTTTCATGGTGAGCGAAGTCATCATCATGCCAGCTTCAGTGGAGCGGTCAGACTGTAGCCGCTGCCATATGCATTGCGTACCGGCAGATCGACCCGCAGCGCACTTTTTACCTTGCGCCGCAACCGGTAAATCAGCATGTCGATTTTTTTGGTGTCACGTCGCTCGTCGCCGCTGACATCAATATGCATTTCCTTGTTCAGCGTGTCGCGGGCGACCGGCTGGCTGCTGTGGGTCAGCAGGCGCAGAAAGCTGAATTCTTTTTCGGTCAGGTTGACGGCAAGCAGATCGTTGACCTGCAATTGCCGCTCGGTTGTACGCAAGCGCCATTGTTGTGGTGTTGAAGTGACGACGGCACCGCGGTGGCGCTTGATGCGCCGGCAGAGCGCGATCACTTGCGCGCGTAATTTCGAGGCAGAAACAGGCTTGGTGAGTATCTGGTCGGCACCCAGCAGCAAACCGTTGCTGCGTTGTTCCTGCTGATCGCCGTGCGTCAGTACCAGCACGCCGACGCCCGGATAAGACGCTTGCATGCGCGTGACAATCGCCTGCCCGTAATCATCGGGTAGGCCAAGGTCGACGATCAGGACATCTGCCTGTTGATGCTGAAGCGTCGACCACATCGAGGCGACGCTGCCGACGACAACAAGGTCATGGTCATTCATAGCCTCATCAATAAAGCCCTTGTTGGCATAGGGAGGTGACGGATTATCTTCAAACAGAAGGATGTGAGCCATTGATATGCGTAATCGAATTGTTGAATAAAGTTAGTAGTCGGTCACCTTAAATTACGTAGTAACTGTAGGTATTAACTAAAAACCTGTATTTAAGAAACATGTTTCCGCATGTTAATACATTCGACCGCAATAAAAAGCCTCCAATAGTCACTTTTCACGAAATACTGATGATTTAACAAGCAATAAGCGGTGTTAATAGTTGGTATATAAAATTAACCAATAAAAATAAACTCATATAATGTTATTTTAATAAAACTCAATGTTTGACATATTCTGTTGTCTGACTTGTCATGCAGTGGTGATAAGGAGTTTTGTTATGAAACGATTATTATTAAGTGAAGAGCAACAAAAAACCCTGCGCGATATCGGTGTTTTTCATGGAGACGCGCGGGTCCGGCAGCGTGCTCAAGCGATTATTTGCGTCGCTCAAGGTTGCACCTACAAGAACGCCGCCGCCGATTTTGGTGTGCACATGAGTACGGTGGCCCAATGGGTGCGGCGCTGGGAGCGCGACGGTGCTGGTAGCCTGGTACGGGCGACTTATTCCGGCAGACCGGCCAAACTGGCACCCGAACTGCTTGAACGATTACGGATTGATTTACAGATGCATGGCGGTAGCGTCGA
The DNA here is from genome assembly GCF_035019065.1 of Actimicrobium sp. CCI2.3. NCBI lineage: Bacteria > Pseudomonadati > Pseudomonadota > Betaproteobacteria > Burkholderiales > Oxalobacteraceae > Actimicrobium > Actimicrobium sp. CCI2.3. The sequence goes on from NZ_JASJWR010000016.1 coordinate 73,614, forward strand.
TCAATTGCGCCAGCGGTTAAGCAGTCAGGCAATCGATTTACCCGTTCATGAAGTGACCTTGTTGCGTCATTTGAAAAAAATGGGATTTGTGATGAAACGGTGCCGGACTGATGCGCTCAAGTAATTTAAATGCGTCGTCAAGCCAGTTGATCGCGCAACCGGATGTGCTCTACCTGGTAGTTCAAATGCAGGATTAGTTTTGTATGCCATATTGGAAATCAGCTAATATCACTAGCTAATTACCGCATTTTTTCTTGGTAAATAAATTATTTTTGCGTTTTGAATTTTCGTTGTTATTTTTCGTTTTTATTTTTCGTTTTTATTTTCAGGTATTTATTTTTCTTGTCCGCGATCGTGACAGCGTTCGACTTCGGATGCCGATCCACACCGCATTATTCCTGCTAGTCGGGAATAATGCGATTTACCAAGGAATGATCATGATTGATTCTTTCGCCACGCGCGATACGCTTGCCGTTAATGGCACCGATTACACGATCTTCAGACTGGCCTTGCTAGGCCAGCAATTCGACCTGAGTCGCTTGCCGTTTTCGATGAAAATCCTGCTCGAAAACTTGCTGCGCTGCGAAGACGGCGTTGCGGTGACACGCGCGTCGATCGAGGCGGTGGCGGGCTGGAATGCGCAGGCTGAGCCATCGGTCGAGATCGCGTTCATGCCGGCGCGCGTCGTGCTGCAGGATTTCACCGGCGTGCCCTGCATGGTTGACCTTGCCGCGATGCGCGATGCGGTGGTTCGGCTAGGCGGATCGGTCAACAATATCAATCCGTTGATTCCGGCCGAACTAGTGATCGATCATTCGGTACAGGTCGATTCGTTCGGCAAGTCGGATTCGCTCGACATCAATGGCCGCATCGAATTCAGTCGCAATCGCGAGCGCTACAGCTTTTTGCGCTGGGGCCAGAAAGCCTTCGATAATTTCAAGGTGGTGCCACCCAATACCGGCATCGTCCATCAGGTCAATCTGGAAAACCTGGCCAGGGTCGTGATGGCGCGCGAGATCGACGGTGTGCAGTATGCGTTTCCGGATACCGTCTTCGGCACCGATTCGCACACGACCATGGTCAATGGCCTCGGTGTGCTGGGCTGGGGTGTCGGCGGTATCGAGGCCGAGGCAGCAATGCTGGGTCAGCCCAGTTCGATGCTGATCCCGCAAGTGGTGGGCTTCAAGCTGACCGGCAAGTTGCCGGAAGGCGTCACCGCCACCGATCTGGTCCTGACGGTCACGCAAATGCTGCGTTCGCTCGGCGTGGTCGGCAAGTTCGTCGAGTTTTATGGCGATGGCTTGTCGTCCTTGCCGCTGGCGGACCGGGCGACGATTGCCAACATGGCGCCGGAATACGGTGCCACCTGCGGCATCTTCCCGATTGATGACGAGTCGCTGGCTTATCTGCGGCTGTCCGGTCGCAGCGACGAGCAGGTTGCGCTGGTTGAAGCCTATGCCAGAGCGCAAGGTTTGTGGCGCACCGAGGTCGAAGCGATTTACAGCGAGACGCTGATGCTCGACATGGGCACGGTCCTGCCGTCGCTGGCCGGCCCCAAACGGCCGCAGGATCGGGTGCTGCTGTCGGACATGAAGGCCAATGTGCATGACAACCTGATCGGCATGGTGACCAATCGCAAGCCATTTGAAAAATCGCTGCAACGCTTTGAAGGCGAGGGCGGTGCGCCTGCGGACGTGGCGATCGATGATGCTGCCGCTGCCGCTGCCGCTGCCGTCACAGCACCCACGATCGCGCCGGACGACTTCGCGTTGCGTGATGGCGCGGTCGTGATTGCTGCGATTACGTCGTGTACCAACACATCCAATCCGGCCGTGATGCTGGCCGCCGGTCTGCTTGCACGCAATGCGGTGGCGCGTGGGTTGAAGGCCGCGCCCTGGGTCAAGACGTCGATGGCACCGGGCTCGCTGGTGGTGACCGATTACCTGACCCGCGCCGGCTTGCTGTCGCCACTGGAACAGCTGGGATTTTTCATCGTCGGTTATGGCTGTACCACTTGCATCGGCAATTCGGGGCCATTGCCCGAGGCCGTCTCGCGCGACATCGCTGCCGATGATCTGGTGGTCGCAGCGGTCTTGTCGGGTAACCGCAATTTCGAGGGCCGGGTCCATCCCGAGGTCAAGATGAATTACCTTGGCTCGCCGCCACTGGTGGTGGCCTATGCGCTGGCAGGCACCGTCGATATCGACATGGCGACCGAGCCGCTGGGCACCGGCAGTGATGGCCAGCCGGTTTTTCTGCGCGACATCTGGCCATCGAACAAGGAAATCGGCGACCTGATCGTGGCCAGCGTCGGACCGGAAATGTTCACGCGCAACTACGCCAACGTGTTTGCCGGCGACAGCCGCTGGAACCAGATCGCTTCGCCCGACGGCACCGCGTTTGCGTGGGATGCGGCGTCGACCTACATCAAGAATCCGCCGTACTTCGACGGCATGCAGATGGCCGTCGGCACCATCGACGATATCCACGGTGCCAGTTTGCTGGGCTTGTTTGGCGACTCGATCACGACGGACCATATTTCGCCGGCCGGCAATATCAAGGCCGACTCCCCCGCCGGATTGTTTCTGCAATCGTTGAACGTGCTGCCGGCTGACTTCAATTCGTATGGCTCGCGGCGCGGCAATGATGACGTGATGGTGCGCGGTACCTTTGCCAATATCCGGATTCGTAACCTGATGCTTGACGGCGAGGAGGGCGGCAAGACGATTCACTTCCCGTCCCGGCGCAAGCTCGCCATTTATGACGCGGCGATGCAGTACAAGGCCGACGGCGTACCGCTGGTTGTCATCGCCGGCAAGGAGTATGGCACCGGTTCGTCGCGCGACTGGGCCGCCAAGGGCACCATGATGCTGGGCGTGAAGGCCGTGATCGCCGAGAGTTTCGAGCGGATTCACCGTTCCAATCTGGTCGGCATGGGCGTGCTGCCGTTGCGCTTCATGGATGGCCAGAGTGCTGCTTCTCTGGATTTGCGTGCCGATGATCACTTCGATATCACGGGCTTGCACGACGGCGAGAGCCGGATTGCCGAAGTGATGGCCACCGGCAGCGATGGCCGGATCACGGGATTCAAGGTGGAGGTGTTGCTGCTGACGCCGAAAGAAGTCGAGTACTTCCGTCACGGCGGCATCCTGCACTACGTGTTACGCCAGCTTGCGAGCCGCAAATCGGCGTGAGTGCTCCCATGCAGCTAATGCTGGAGCCGGTCAGTGACGCGGTGTTTCGCGTGCTGACCGGCGAGGGTGCGCATGTTGGCAACCTCAAGCTGAGTCAGGGTGTGTGGAAGTTCAAGGCCATTGGCTACGATCAGCGCGGTGCGGTCCTGCCTGGATGGGGGCCGCTGACCGATTTTCACAATACCGTACTGGCTTTTCCTGATGCAGCACTGGTCAATGCCATGCTCGTCCCCATATAGTGTTCAAACTTTGATGAACCTGGGACACTGCATGAGCCACCACCTATCGCTGGAAAAAGACAAAATCCGTTTTCTGTTGCTCGAAGGAGTACACAAGAATGCGCTCGAAGTACTCGGGCGCAACGGCTACACCAACATCGAATCGCTGCCGACTGCGCTCGACGAAGCACAACTGATCGAGAAGATCCGTGACGCGCATTTTGTCGGCATCCGCTCGCGTACCCAGTTGACAGCCACCGTGCTGGCGGCGGCTGAAAAGCTGATCGCCGTCGGTTGTTTTTGTATCGGTACCAATCAGGTGGATTTGCGCGCAGCGATGCAGCGCGGTATTCCCGTATTCAATGCGCCCTTTTCGAATACCCGCTCGGTAGCCGAACTGGTGCTGGCCGAAACCATTTTGCTGTTGCGCGGCATCCCGGAAAAAAACGCGCTGGTCCATCGCGGCGGCTGGTCGAAATCGGCCGAAGGCTCGTTCGAGACGCGCGGCAAGACCCTCGGTATCGTTGGCTATGGCAGCATCGGCACCCAATTGTCGGTGCTGGCCGAAGGGCTGGGCATGAAGGTCGTGTACTACGATGTCGTGACCAAACTGCCGATCGGCAATGCGCATCAGGTGGATTCGCTCGACGACTTGCTGGCGCAAGCCGATGTAGTGACCTTGCACGTGCCCGAGAATGACTCGACCAAAAACATGATGGGCGCCGAGCAATTTGCGAAGATGAAAATCGGCAGTATCTTCATCAATGCCGCACGGGGTAGCTGCGTCGACATTGATGCGCTGGCCGGCATGATTGAGCGCAAGCATCTTGGTGGCGCAGCAGTCGACGTGTTCCCGTCCGAGCCGAAAGCCAATAGCGAAGAATTCCTGTCGCCGTTGCGCAGGTTCGATAACGTGATTCTCACGCCGCATATCGGCGGTTCGACCCTGGAAGCGCAAGCCAACATCGGCCTCGAAGTCGCCGAAAAATTCGCCCGCTATTCGGACACAGGTTCGACGCTGTCGGCGGTCAATTTCCCGGAGGTGGCAGTACCGCTGTTTGGTGGCAAGCATCGTTTGCTGCACATCCATCGCAACGTGCCGGGTGTGCTCTCCGCGATCAACCGCATCTTCGCCGAGAACGGCATCAACATCTCGGCGCAAAGCCTGATGACCAACGAATCGATTGGCTATCTCGTGATGGATGTGCCGGTGGGTTGTTCGACGGTCGCGATGGAAAAATTGCACGAGATCGAAGGGACGATCCGGACGCGGGTCTTGTATTAATTTGACGTGAAACGTGCGCCCTACGGTTTTGCTCCGGATTACCCGCCCAGATATGCTTCCACTACCTTTGGATCATCGAGCAATTCCCGACCCGTGCCGGTCAGAACGATCTTGCCGGTTTCGAGTACGTAGCCGCGATGGGCGATGCGTAACGCCTGACGCACATTCTGTTCGACCAGCAGGATGGTAAGCCCGGTCAGGTTGATTTCCTTGAGGATGCGGAAAATCTCCTGGACCATCAACGGTGCCAATCCCATCGACGGTTCATCGAGCAGCAGTACGCGCGGTTTGGCCATCAGTGCCCGGCCGATTGCCAGCATCTGCTGTTCGCCGCCGGAGAGGTTGCCGGCCATGCCGTCACGCCGTTCTTTCAAAACAGGGAACAAGGTGTAGACCCACTCCAGGTCTTTCGCCACGCCGCTTTTATCTTTGCGGGCATAAGTGCCCAACGCCAGATTTTCGCTCACGGTCAGCGTCGTCAGAATCGCCCGTCCTTCGGCGACCTGCACCACGCCAAGGCCAACGATCTGGTGCGGTGCCAGCTTGGTCAGGTCAGCCCCGTCGAACAGGACTTGACCGCCGACCGTTTTCAGCAAGCCGGAGATGGCCAGCAACGCGGTACTTTTGCCGGCACCATTGGCACCGACCAGTGCGGTGATTTCGCCTTCATGCAGTACCAGGTCGATACCTTTGACGGCAGCGATCTGTCCGTAGGAAACGGCCAGGTCGCTGACCTGCAGAATCGCGCTCATGCTTCTTCCTTGCCGAGATAGGCTTCGATGACTTCGGGATTGTTCTTGATCTCGGACGGCGTGCCTTCGGCGATGATGCGACCGAAGTTGAGGACCGCGATGCGGTCGCACAGGCCCATGACGAAACGCATGTCGTGTTCGATCAGGAAAATCGTGTAGCCACGCTCCTTGATATTGACGATCTCGGCCATCAGATCGGATTTTTCGGACGGATTCATGCCGGCGACCGGTTCGTCGAGCAGCAGCAGTTTGGGTTCGGTGGCCAGCGCACGGGCAAATTCGAGCCGGCGCTGTTCGCCATACGACAGGCTTTCAGCCAGCATGCCGGCCTTGTGATCGAGTCGCACCCACGACAGCAGCTCGTGTGCGCGCTCGCGGGCTTTCGCTTCGGCATTGCGAAAGCTCGCCAGATTGAGCAGCAAACCGACCATGCCGTAGTCGAGATGGTCATGCATGCCGACGATAACGTTTTCGAGCAGCGTCATTTCCTTGAAAATGCGGATGTTCTGGAAGGTCCGTGCAATGCCCAGTTCGGTGATCTCGTGCGGCGCGACCGCACCAAGATTTTTCCCATTAAAAACGATGCTGCCGCCAGTGGGCTGCAGCAGCCCGGTCAGCAAGTTGAAGACCGTGGTCTTGCCCGCACCGTTCGGTCCGATCATGCCGAAGATGCCGCCTTGCGGCACCGTGAAGCTGACATCCTGCAGCACCTTGAGGCCGCCGAACTGCTTGCTGATCTGATTCATTTGCAGCATCAGATCTCCTTCTTCGTTGAGGTGCGCTTGAACAGGGCACGTAGGCGCGCCGGGTCCCAGATACCTTTAGGCAGATACAGGATGACGACGATCAGGATCAGGCCATTGAAGGCCAGCCGGAAGTGCTTGAACTCGCGCAGCACTTCGGGCAACAGCGTCAGGATGGTCGCGCCCAGCGTCGGACCGATCAGGTTGGCGGTGCCGCCGAAGACAGCCATGGTCAGGATATCGACGGCGTTTTCAAACGCGTAATTGCCCGGACCGATGGTGAACGTGTAATGCGCGTTGAGGCCACCGGCGACGCCGGCGATGACTGCGCCGCTGACAAACGCGAGCAGTTTGTAGCCGGCGACATTGATGCCCATCAGCTGTGCTGCGACTTCATCAGCCTTGATGGCTTCAAAGGCGCGTCCGATTTTCGAGCGGCGCATGCGCGCAAGGACATATAGCGTGAGCGCCAGCAGCAGCGCGATGTGCCAGATCTCGGTCTTGAGCGGAATGCCATTGAGACCCATCGGACCGCCGGTCACATCGAGATTGAGCACGATGACGCGCACCACTTCGCCAAAGCCCAGCGTGGCCATCGCGAGATAGACCCCGGACAAGCGCAGCGTCGGGATGCCGATAATCAGTGCGACCAGGGCCGGCAGCACGCCGGCAGCGAGCAAGGCCAGCGGGAATGCGACGTCGGCTTGCATCGTCAGCATCGCTGCGGCGTACGCACCAATGCCCATGAACGCGGCATTGGCCAGCGACAGCAAACCGCAGGACAGCGTGAGGTAAATCGACAGCGCCAGCATTGCATTGACGCCGATGCTGAAGATGACGGTGTTGTAAGTCGACCAGAAAGCCTGCCACCATTCCATCATGTCAGGCCTTCCTTTCCAGCACTTTGCCGAACATGCCGGATGGCCGCACCAGCAGGATCACGAACAGCAGACCGAAGGCGACCGCATCGCGGAAATCGCTCGACAGGTACGCCACGCTCATGACTTCGGCAAAGCCGAGGAACAGGCCACCGATCATCGCGCCACGGATATCGCCCATGCCGCCAAGGATGATGACGGCGATGCCCTTGTGCAGCATCGGTTGTCCCATGAACGGCGAGATCGCGTTGAACGACAAGCCGACCAGCACGCCGGCGACACCACCGAGTGCCGCCGCGGTGAACGAGGTCAGCAGGAATAACCCCTCGACATTGATGCCCAGTAGTGCGGCGGCTTTCGGTGATTCGGCAATCGCGCGCAGCGCACGACCAAGTTGCGTGCGACGCATCACGACCAGCAGCACGACCATCAGCAGAAATGAAATCGCGACGATGCCGATCTGGACAGCGGTCACATGCACGCTGCCGAACGTGATGCTTTGTTCGGGGATGGTGCCGACCGGGAAGCGGTTGTTCTCGGCACCGAACAGGCCTTGCGCCAGACTGGTCAGCATGATGGCTACGCCGATCGAGGCGATCATCGGCGACAGATGCGGTGCATTGCGTTTGCGCAGCGGCCGCAACACCAGATAGTCGACCAGCAAACCAATCAGGCCGGCCACCAGCATGGCAGCGAGTAATGCCAGCCAGAGCGGAAACGCCATCTTCTCGACCAGCAAAAGCGCGGCGTAACTGCCCAGCATGAAGATCGCGCCATGCGATAAATTGATGACGCCCAGCACGCCGAAAACCAGCGTGAAGCCCAGTGCGAACAGCGCATACACGCTGCCCAGCGACAGGGCATTAATCAGTTGTTGTTCGAGCATAGTCCCTGCATGAATTGAAAATACGGAAGCTGCGGCATGGCCAGCGTAAGCCGGGAATGCCGCAGGTAAAACGGTTAGAACTAAAATTGTTCGCGTGATTTATTTCAGCAGCACAAACTTGCCGCCCTTGGCGATATTGACGATGGCATCCTGGTTGGCATCATATCCGGCAGGTTTGCCATCCTTGCCGGTAGCGTGGCGGAACGCGAACGCTCCGGTGGCACCGTTGAGCTTGACGGTCGGCAGCGCTGTTGCCAGTGCCAGCCTGTCCTTGTCGAGCGCACCGGTCAGCTTCACGTTCTTGAGTGCGTCGGCAACGATGTAAATCGCGTCATAGGCCTGGGCCGCAAACTGGTCCGGCTCGGCATTGAACTTGGTTTTGTAGGCAGCGATGAAGGCCTTGTTGGCTGGCGTCATGTTCTCGGACGACCATGGGCTACCCATGATGGTGTTGTCGGCCGCATCCTTGGCGATCTCGAACAGCTTCGGTGAATTGAAGCCGTTACCACCGATGAACGGTTGCTTCATGCCCAGCGTGCGGGTTTGCAGGATGATGTTGGCGGCTTCTTCGGCCAGGCACGAACACACGATTGCGTCAGGATTGGTGGCCTTGATCTTGGTCAGCTGGGCCTTGAAATCAACGTCGCCCTTGGCATAAGTTTCGGTGGTGGTGATCTCGATTTTTTGCGCGTCGAGGGTGGTCTTGAAGACGTCGTAGCCGCTCTTGGTGAAAGCGTCATCGTTGCCATAGACCACTGCGACTTTTTTCAGACCGAAATGCTTGACGGCTGCTGCGGTGGTGACTGGCAAGACGTCGGCTTCCATGACTGAATTGCGGAACACGGTCGGGCCCATCGTGCTGATGCCATCGGCGGTGTTGCTGGTGCCGAAGACGACGACTTTGGTGGCGACGGCAATCGGGTCGGCGGCAAAGGCCGAATTCGATAGCGTCGGACCGAAGACCATCAGGACCTTGTCCTGGAAAATCAGTTTCTTGAAGACGTTGATGGCTTCTTCTTTTTTGCCTTGCTCGTCGTCGATGATCAGTACCAGCTTGTTGCCGTTGACACCGCCCTTGGCATTGATTTCGTCAGCGGCCAGCGTCAGGCCATTCTTGATGGCGCTACCGTATTTGGCGGCCGGGCCGGTCAGGGCTTCAGCGGCACCGAGCTTGATGTCGGCGGCGAAGGCCGAACAGCCGATGCCAGCAGCGATCAGGGCCAGGGTCAGTTTTTTGATGGTCAACGTGGTGTGCATGGAATCTCCGGGAAGTGGCATGTCTCTGCTGTTGTCGATCAGCGCTTGATTGCGCGCCGTGTTTTTGTAACGAACGGTCGTGAGGGTAGCAGGGACTGCGTGCGGGATCAACTGTGGCGAACCACAACGAGCAGTTGCATCAAGATCAATCAACCGGCACATGAAAAAAACCGCCTGCCGGTTCTTGCAAACAGGCAGGCGGTGGGGGCAGGCGTTACTGCAGGGTTGACTTATTTAACCGGTGCGGCAGCCGTGTCTTCCGGCGAGGTGGTGCCGATACTGTCGATTTCACGCGCCGGGATATCATCCGGTGCCGTGCTGACCAGGTTGGTAACGAAGGTGATGAAGCCATCGACAAACGTGGTGCCAGCCGGCGGCGTGACCACTTCCGAGCCACTGCTGCTGCCACCGCCGCACGCTGATAGCGACAGTGCTGCTGTCATGGCACATAAAAGTACAATTTTTCTCATGGTGCTCTCCTGATCAATTCCTTGAAGGTTGGCTGGTATTAATGCTTCAACGAGCCAGCGATGGGCGTTTTCAGGTACGGGAAGGCATTGTCGAAGAAGGTGGCATCCACGAACGCTCCATCGGTGAAATCGATATCACCGGAGGGCGCATCGCCGGGAACGCAGCCGATACTGAGCTTGCACAAGCGACCCATGACGACGCGCAGCGCGATATCGACGACGTCATCGCCAGGACGACGACCATTCGGAAAACCGGCGTTATCGCCACCGATGACACCGAGGCGTTTTTGCGCAGCGGGCGCAGTGACGGCGGTCGATGTATTGAGGCGCAGCATTTCCGAACCGACCACGTTGGCAGGCTGGTTGACACCTTGAACGCCGGTCAGGAAGGCGGCGACCAGATCGTTACGCGGGAAGTTGGTTGGTGCCTTGACGCCAGCCGAACCAAACAGGATTTCCACCAGGGCTGGCAGGGTAGGGTTGGTGACGTAGTCGATGAATTGGGCATCGCCGCTTGGCATGCTGTGATTGAACTGGTCCTTGTCTTTCAGACCGATCACGACTTCATTGACCAGCGGTGCGCCAAGACGCGATACCTGGGTCCAGGCACCGCCTTGTTTTGCGGCCTTGCTGGAGTTCGGGGTCGGGTTGATCAAGCGACCTTGACGAACGCTGGCCGTGGTCCATGCACCGATGACTGGCTCGGTACCGTTGGTCAGGCACACGGTCGGGATTTCGAGTTCGATCGACGTGACGTTCTTGTCGGCCAGATCATCATGGGCGGCGCGCTCGGCATTCGGATCAAACGCGGTGGCGGGTGCCTTGATGTTGATCAGGTCAAACGTTTCGCCGAGGTTGACGACGAAAGGATCTTTGCGCTGGCCAACGAACATCTTGCCGGGCAGTGCGCAGCCTGGAATGTTGATTGAGACGACGTGCTGTGCGGCGTAGGCAGCGTAATCGGGAATGGACTTGTTGCCGATGTTGTCGAGTGGCTTTTCGAAGGTGGCCGAACCGCCAGCGGCGTTGGTGATGGCCGCTTTGGTGCCCGTGCGACGATCGCCGGTGACCAGGGTGACGGTGTAGGTTTCACGGATATTGGCACCGGCTGCATTGGGGGCGGTAATGGCACCGCCATTGACGACCAGCGGGATCGAGACTTTTTTTCCGCCGACGGTGAGCTGGGTATCCTTGTTGGTATTGTTGAAGCGGAACTGGTACGTTAGTTGCTCTTTGCCGTTGCCGTTGTTGTTGATGTGGATTTCGTAGAGGGCATCCGTGTCCATCGCAAAATAGTTCGGACCGCCGTAGGCATCTTGCAGTGGCGCGTAGTTGGCGATAATCGTGGTGTACGCGGCGCGGTTGGCTTCGTAACTGCGGAACAGGTAAAGATCCGTGCCATCGACTTTCGGCATGCTGGTAATGAACGGTGCCTCGCGGTGGCTGGACGCCACGGCGGGAACCGAAAACAGGGTGGCGAGGGCGCTGGCAACAAGTGCGGCACAGCAGGTGGTTTTGGTGATCGATGGTTTCATTGCGGTCTCCTTCAAAAGTGTTTTGGCTCGGATGAGCCTGAGTTACCAAACACTTTACGAAGGCGAATCCGGATCGGATTCAACTATTTGAAACAGGTCGTAGTTGTATTGAATTGGTTTGTGTCGGGATGTCGTGCTTGCGTTATCGAGGTGGTGCGCTCGGTGCAATGCCCTGACTCCGTCAGAGAGTCGGGACCACGGACCGATCCGCAAGTCCCGCTCGCCTTATCCCGCGAGTTGTGCGCGCACCCGGGCAATTGCCAGACGAACCTGACGTGGCGCTGTACCGCCGACATGGTCGCGCGCTGCAACCGAGCCTTCGAGGGTCAGCACCGCGTAAATATCTTCTTCGACCAAGGGAGAAAACGCCTTGAGCTGGTCCAGCGTCAGGTCGGCCAGATCGCATTCCTTGTCGACGCACACGCGTACGGCATGTGCCACCGCTTCATGGGCATCACGGAACGGCAAGCCTTTTTTGACCAGATAATCGGCCAGATCCGTCGCGGTGGCATATCCCTGCATCGCTGCCGCACGCATGGCCGCCGGCTTGACGGTGATGCCACGCGCCATGTCGGCGAAGATACGCAGCGTATCGGTGAGGGTGTCGACAGTGTCGAACAGTGGTTCCTTGTCTTCCTGATTGTCCTTGTTGTAGGCCAGTGGCTGGCCTTTCATCAAGGTCAGCAGACACATCAGATGACCCGTGACGCGGCCGGTCTTGCCGCGTGCCAGTTCGGGCACATCGGGATTTTTCTTTTGCGGCATGATCGACGAGCCGGTACAGAAGCGGTCGGCGATATCAATGAAGCCGACACGCGGACTCATCCAGATCACCAGTTCTTCTGACATGCGCGAAATGTGGGTCATCACGAGTGCGGCTGCGGCACAGAATTCGATGGCAAAGTCGCGGTCCGAGACAGCGTCGAGCGAATTGAAACAGACTTCATCAAAACCCAGCAATTGCGCGACCAGTTCGCGATCGATCGGGAAGGTGGTGCCGGCCAGCGCGGCAGCACCGAGTGGCAGGCGGTTGACGCGTTTGCGGCAATCGGCGAGGCGTTCGGTATCACGGCCAAACATTTCGACATAGGCCAGCAAGTGGTGGCCGAAGGTGACAGGTTGCGCGACCTGCATATGCGTGAAGCCGGGCAGGATGGTGTCGGCGTGCTGCTCGGCCAGGTCCACCAGCGCCAGACGCAAGTCACCCAGCAGGAGGGTCAAGTCATCGATGGCACCGCGCAGGTACAGGCGGATGTCGGTGGCGACCTGGTCATTGCGCGAGCGGCCGGTGTGAAGCCGTTTGCCGGCGTCGCCGACCAGTTCGGTCAAACGCTTTTCGATATTCAGATGCACATCTTCGAGGTCCAGCAACCATTCAAAACTGCCTTCGGCAATCTCGTTGCCAATTTGCTGCAAGCCACCGCGGATCGCCGATAGGTCGTCGCTGCTGATGATTTTTTGCTGCGCCAGCATCTGGGCATGGGCCAGCGAGCCCTGGATGTCCACTTCGGCGAGTCGCTTGTCGAAGAAAACCGACGCGGTGTAGCGTTTTACCAGATCGGAGACCGGTTCTGAAAAACGGGCCGACCAGGCTTCGCTTTTTTTGGAGAATTGTGCTGTCATGAGTGAATTCCGGAAAGTTGGTGTCTGAACCGGCCGATTATAAAACAAGCCCCATCCTGATTTTTAGAATCGAGTCAACGATGCCGATCTTGCCAGCCAACTTGTTAGCCAACCTGCCAGCCAAAAACACCGATCCTGCCAGGATCGTGATTCCGGATTACTGCAATACCGGCGTGATCCTGCGCGTGCTCGCCCTCGTCAATCTGGTAATGCTGCTGGCCATCGTGTTGCAGGCCGACACGCGTAGTGCGGGTTTACTGGCGTTCATTGAATGTTCGTTGCCGCTGGAACTGGTCTGCATGCTGTCGCTGGTGTGTCTGTGCGGGATGCGCCGTCATCTGCCTGTCGGGATGCTGGCGCATTGGCAACAGCGACTGATGTGTGCTCTGGTACCGGCGCTGATGAGCATGCTGGTGCTGCGGCTTTTGCTGCAAGTGGACTGGTTTCGTGGCAGCTTCCCGAATTTGTCGCTGCCCGTTGGTGCTTTGCTCGCGGCCTTGTTTGGGGCCGTGCTTCAGCACTATCTGGAATTGCGTGCCCGTGCTTTTTCGCCTGCGTTGGGCGAAGCGCAGTTGCAGGCGTTGCAGGCGCGCATCCGCCCGCATTTTTTATTCAACAGTCTTAATGCGGTCCTGGCGTTGATCCGCAGGGATCCGCGCCGCGCCGAGACGGCACTCGAAGACCTGGGCGATCTGTTTCGGGTACTGATGCGCGATGGCCGCGACCTGACTTCGCTGGCGGATGAAATTCGCCTCTGCGAACAATACCTGTCGATTGAAAAAATCCGTCTTGGCGAGCGCTTGCAAGTGAGCTGGGATACCAGCGCGATCCATGCCGATGTGTTGCGGCAGGCGCAGATTCCCTCGTTGCTATTGCAACCGTTGTTTGAAAACGCCGTGCATTACGGTGTTGAACCAAGCACGGTACCGGCGCTGATCCGGGTCGAGTTGCGGCGGGTGCGCGACAGTATCAGCGTCGTGATCAGCAATCCGTGGCTGGGCAAGCAATCGGGTGCGCCGGGCAACCACATGGCACTGGAGAACATCCGTGGTCGGCTACGTTTGTTGTATGACCTCGAGTCGAGCCTGAGCACCGCTGTCATCGGTGCCCATTTTGAAGTCCGGCTGTTCATTCCCTACAAAAAGGTCCTGCAATGAGCCTGCGTCTTTTTATCGTTGATGATGAAGCGCCGGCCCGTGCCCGGTTGCGCGATGTGCTGTCCGATATCGCGCTGCAGTGCCCGCATCAGGTGGTTGGCGAAGCGGCGGATGCGCAGTCTGCGCTCGATGGCCTTGGTGCGCTGGCCACTGAGCAGTTTCCGGACATCATGCTGCTGGACGTGCAGATGCCGGGTATGTCGGGCATCGAGCTGGCGGCCCTTATCGGAGCGCAATTGCCGGTCGTCCCGGCGATTATTTTCATCAGTGCATTTGATGATTTTGCGCTGAAGGCGTTTGAAGTCCGTGCCCTGGATTACCTGCTCAAACCGGTGCGCGCAGCGCGTCTGGCCGAGGCGCTGCTGCGTGCGGCCGGTTTGCATCACTATCAGCAAGAAGCGATTGCCACGATGGCACGCGAACTGCGTTCTACGCGTCAGCATTTTCCCGTGCACGAGCGTGACCGGCTGTTATTGGTGCCGGTGGCCGAGGTGATTTATCTGAAGGCGGAATCCAAGTACGTCACGTTACGTACCAGTACGCGTGAATACCTGATCGAAGAATCCTTGTTGTCGATCGAGGAAGAACTGGCCAGCGTGTTCGTGCGCGTGCATCGCAATGCGCTGGTTGCTCGCGCGGCGATCATTGGCGTCGAGCGGTGTCTCGATACCTGGCAAGTCATCCTGGCCGGCACGGATCAACGCTTGCCGATTTCACGGCGGCAGTGGGTCATCATCAAGGGACTAGTCAGGTAGGGATTGGCGACCGGTACCGGGACATTCGGTGCAATAACCGAAGGGCATTGCACCGATGCCAAGCGGCAAACCGTCGAGCATGCTGCGGAGCCGCGCCTTGTTTAAACAATAAAATCAAGTTGCGTTATTTATTAAGGAGCGCTATTAATTTTAAAGTCAACGATATCGAATAAATAGTCATTGCTTGCGGAATTTGTAAAATCAAGCCTGAGAGGTGGTGTGGCAGGTACATAACCCAAATAATTCAAATTCTGGTTTTGTGGCACTGAAAACGTTACCGTCTTGTATATATCCCATCCGCCTGTATTCGGCAAATCAAACTCGCCGATAACAATACCCGGTTTCATGTTGGAATCATTTCCCTCGGCAGTAAATTTCACCTTGCCACCGCTTCCGCCACTTGAATAAGTGATTGTTACACTGCCTGGAATATTGCTGCCCTTGATCGCTGTATTCGGAATGTTGAATGAGTCAAATTTAATGCTGGTGCCATTTCTTATATAGCCGACCTTATAACTCATATTGCGGATTCTGTCGTCATTTGCAGGATCTGATTCAGAGCTAAATAACGTGGCAGGAATTATTTTGTCAAAGGTAAATGGTGTGGACGGGAATAATGAAGCATTTTCTATTTTAAACTTAACTATGTCGAAAAGATAATCTGATGCTTCTGGATTTGTGAATTCCAGTTTAAGCGGAACAGTGACGTTCAAGTAATTAAAATTAGGGTTGTCGTAATCAAGTTGGAAAGTCACGTTTCTATAATTTTCCCAGCCTCCAGTGCTCGGCAAATCAAACTCCCCCAGAGTAATGCCCTGAGTGCGCATCATATTCATGCCGCCAGCAATGAACTTTACCTTACCACCCGATCCGCCACTTGAGTACATGATTGTTATTTTGTTCGGTTTTTTATCATCGGGGATCACTAATTGATCGAATATGACGTAAGTACCATTTGAAATATAACCTATCTTCACACCCATATTTTGAATTTTATTTGAATTCGAGCCATCCGATCCAGATGAATATTTGGCTGCTAAAGTCTCCTCATTAAAGTAAACCGGACTGGTTGTTTGGGCAAAACTACTGGATGCGGCCGCGGTTAAAAAAGCAATAAGAAGAAAGGTCGCGGCAGATTGGTATAACTTGGTAATTTCTTTTTGGTTATAAATTTTCATTATAAATTTCTTTTTAAGAAGGATTGATGGAGTGTCATAAGCAAGCATGTTGAAGCTGTTCTAGCGCATTCACGCAATCCGGCACAGCGCAGAGTCCGGAACTTTTGGAAGCAATTTGCCACGCGTACTTGCAACATTGAGTAGTGGAAATAGTTAATTGGTTCCATGATCGTCACCATTTAATCTTCCGCACCAAGCAGTTGACTCATCGGCAACCAAGGTGGTGCAAGTCTGAGGGGGCGTGTGTAGCGAAGAGCTCTTGTGACTAGCTATTCTGGAGAAGTTGATGAGGGTTGTTTCGGGAGTCGAGCTGGTCGTGTCGCCGCACTCTTTTATCAGTGATAGATCGGCTAACCCGGTTTTGATGAGACTGTCGTGCGCCCGCTGCGCGCATTACTTCATCCAGCGTATGGGATGCAATAACCGAATGGCATTGCACCAACTCCTGGCTTGGGACCGCCAAGGCCCCTGCGATGGTGAGACATCGGCGGGCCTGAGCGAAAAGTACCGCGCGCCTTACTGCCGGTTGTGCGGCCGATTGGACAAAATGCCCTGGAAGTCGCTGGTGGCATCACCAATTTGCAGGTCATCGCCAACGATGTCGAAGAAACGGATCGCCTTGCTGTGCGCGCTGCCACGCACCTTGACGACCGACAATACGCGCTTGAACTCGCCAGCCAGTTCGACGTAGCGCTGCATGATGATGGCATCGGCAAGGAAGGCATTGCCATAGGAGCTAAAGCGCAGGAAATCGTAGTGATCTTCCAGCTCAGCCGTCATCATCACCGTCACACCCATGCCGGTCAACACCGCGACCATCCGGTATAGCGCTTCGCGGAAGTCTTCGCGAAAGACCGAGGCCAGCGCCAGTTCAAATCCCGACAGGGAGTCGATGACTACCCGTTTGGCCTGCATGCGCGTGATCATGGTGACCAGATCATGCAGGATTTCATCGATCGACAAGTCCAGCGTGCGGGTATTGATGTAGCCGACTTCGCCGCGCTCGACCATCAGGTTGAGCTGATGGCTGAGCAACTGGTTCGGACTTTTTTCAAAGGCGGCAACGACGCCGGGCTCGCCAATGCGGGCACCTTCGGCCAGGAATTGCGTCGCCAGAATCGTCTTGCCGGAACCGGACGGACCCACCACCAGACACGAGTAACCAGCGGGCAGGCCGCCACCCATCATCTGATCAAGTTCGGTAACGCCGGTTGACAGTCGCCTGTCGCCGGTGACCACGACGTCACCCGGCAAGTTGGTCTTGATCATCGCACGTGGAAAAACTTCAACGCCGTCATCGTTGATCCGAAAGGTATGCACGCCGGGACTTTGAGCCTGGCCGCGCATTTTGACCACCTGGATTTTGCGGATCATGGCATCGCGGTGAACGAGTTGCGACATCCACAAAATACCGTCGGCGACGGTGAAAACCGCACTCGATTCTGCTTCCGGTGCCAGGTATTCACCAATCAGGAAAGTGGTGGCTTGCCAGCTGGTCATCTGCATGCCAAGTTGCTGAACAAAATGTTGCAGACCGATCGCACCGGCTTCCATCGTTTTGGCCGATTGCACCACCGAACGGAACGAGTCCACAAAAACCAGGCTAGGAGAAAACTTCTGCACTTCTTCATCGATGCGCGCCAGCACCCGGTCAAAATTACCGCCAATGAGATCGGCGGCCAGGTTGACGAACTTGATGGAGTGATTGATTTTATTGATATCGAAAAACGGAAACTGCTGCTGGTAGCGCAGCATCTTCAGCGGCGGTTCGCCCAGCACAGTAAAAAACAGCGCGCGCCGGTCCGGCCTCGCCAGTGAAAACATGATCTGATGGGCCAGCGTGGTTTTGCCACTACCGGGCGTGCCGGCAAGCAGGTTGAACGAGAATTCAGGCAGTCCACCGCCGAGCAGGTCGTCGAGTCCGGGTACGCCCGTGGGAAGGCGCCTGATGATGACTTTGTTATTCATTCTTGCAATTCCTTGCCAGCTATGTCGCTTGCGTCGTTAGTCCATGCAGTACATAAGATTCGGGTCATTAGGATATCGCCTATGAGTAGGGCGATTATATCGACCAGCGTGGTCAGTAATAGTCTATTTGCTGCACTGGCAATTTCGATGTCGTAGTCTGCGAGACTGTTGCGCAGTCCGGCAAAGCGTTTCTCCGTTGCGTGGGTCGGGTTGCCCTCGACGATCCACGGATAGGTGGTACGGGTGAGGTGCACGCTGCGAACATACAGTGATTGAAAGCCATTTTCGCCAATCAGCGTAATCAGTTCGGTCGCGAGTCGCTCCCATAAATGAACGGTAACATTGAGGAAATCATCGGGTCGCCGCATGACGGCGCGCCGGATTATCTCGTCTCGTTCAACGTTGGTTGTTGCCATAATTAATGCCTGATCGCGATGCAACAAGAATAAAAAAAATCCAGCTTCCAGTCTGGATGAATGGCGTTGCAGGTGCCCGTGTGAAGCGAGCTATGTGATAAGGACAGCATCAATGGGCCACCACGGTCGAAGCGATCAGGTCGAGCAGCACGTCAACCGACGCCGGCTTCGCCAGAAAATGATCAAAACCGGCATCGAGCGCCCGGCGTCTGTCTTGCGTCTGGTTGTAGCCACTGAGCGCAATGAAGCGCGGCA
This sequence comes from Actimicrobium sp. CCI2.3, assembly GCF_035019065.1. Classification (NCBI taxonomy): domain Bacteria; kingdom Pseudomonadati; phylum Pseudomonadota; class Betaproteobacteria; order Burkholderiales; family Oxalobacteraceae; genus Actimicrobium; species Actimicrobium sp. CCI2.3. The sequence continues at coordinate 92,184 of NZ_JASJWR010000016.1, forward strand.
GGCATGTCAGCACTTTGCGCAAGGTTGCAATGATTTCGTAGCCATCCATGGTGGGTAGTCCGATGTCGCAAATGATGATGTCATAGGGTTGGGCACATGCCATTAACATGCCGTTGTGACCATCGAGCGCCGAGTCGACGAGATAGCCTTCCAGTGTCAACAGGCTGGTCAGTGTGTCATTGGAATCGACGTTATCTTCGATGAGCAGGATGCGGCCGTGGCAAGTGGTCGTCGCCAACGTCGTGATGGCAGGATCGACCGGCACGGCATACGCATTGGTAGGCAGGATGACAGTGAATTCGCTACCGTGACCGAGACCTGCGCTGTGGACACTGGTACTGCCCCCATGCATGCTGACGATGGAACGCACCAGTGACAGGCCGATGCCAAGGCCGCCCTGAGCGCGGTCCAGCGTTTTCGGACCTTGTTTGAACAGGTCGAAAATGAAGGGCTGGAACGCCGCTTCAATGCCGACTCCGTTGTCCCTGACGATGATCTCGACCGACTCTGCCTGCCTGCGGATGAGGATAGCAATCGCGCTGTCGTTGGCAGAAAATTTGGCGGCATTGATCAGCAGGTTTGAAAATACCTGGGCAAGCCGGATGGCGTCGCCGTCGAGCATGATTACTTCTTGCGGCATGTCGAGGTGCAGTTGCTGGTTGCGCGAGGTCAGCACCGGTTCGCTGGTCTCGATCGCGCTCTCGATGATTTCCGATAGCACTACCGGTTCTCGCTGCAACGTGATTTTGCCGCTGTTGATCCGGGATGCATCCAGCAGGTCTTCGACCAGCCGTTTCAAATGCAGTGACTGGCGGTCGATGATGCCGTGCAGCTTGGGCAGCATCGGATGGGCCGCAAGCAGCTTGCCGATCAGGGCATTGGCCATCACGATTGGTGCCAGAGGATTACGTAATTCATGGGCCAGCATCGACAGGAATTCTTCCTTCGCATGGTTATCCGCTTCGGCGCTGGCTTGCAAGTCTTGTGCACCGAATGTGGCGAGTAGCAGATTCTGGTTGGCCTCGCGCAGCTGCTCCATCTTTTCGTCACGGGCGCCGTTGTCGGCGACCATGGCACGTAGACACGAGATTTCTGCCTGCAAGTCGGCTATTTGCTGGTGCAGGGAGGTGGTCTCGGACCTGTGCATTGCCGCGGCGTCGATCAGGGCGTCGGGCTTGTCGCTGGCAGAAGTCATGGTACTGGGTTGAGCGTGCATGATGCTTCAGTCTTACCGCAACGATGCCCGATCGGAGTCACACGCAACCAAAAGGCGTGGAGCGATGGCGTCGTGCCGAACCGGGTTCGGCACAGATGTTGGCAGGCACATGGATGGGGCATGCGGGGTCAAAAGTTAGTCATTGGAATTGCGTCAACTTGCTGTTGGCTGGATTATGCGCCAAGTTTGTGAGGTGTAAATTTAACACTTTGTCGCAGTGCGATTGTTAGTTTCGGTATTTTTTTGTCCCTGAGTTGGCTAGTGAGCTGGGTTGCCAGCATTCGGAGCGAACTGCTCAAGTCAGGACAGCATAAAAAATACAACTTCAGGTAATTGATCAAGATCAAGGGTGGCGCAATCGGTCGCCGCCGGGCCAGCGTGCGCTAAGCACAACGCTAGCAGCCTGTCGGACTTGAACAAGCAAAGCACAGTCAAGACCTGAATTTGCTTAAAAAACAGGCAGAGATATTCA